>NZ_JAKUFT010000117.1:0-8976 GCF_022663605.1 Bacillus cereus group sp. BfR-BA-01379 | reverse complement strand
ACCGCTTCATATGCTCTTCGAATATCACTTTCTTTCGCTCTAGCTAAACTCATAACTGTCGCATTTTGAATTGTATTTGCAATGCGTTTTACCGATTGAAAATCCCCTTCGGAAGCTGCTGCAAAGCCAGCTTCCATGACATGAATACCCAGTCTCTCTAATTGCCTTGCAATTTGCAATTTCTCTTGTTCATTTAAATTCACTCCTGGTGATTGTTCGCCATCACGTAGCGTCGTATCCATGAACAAAATCTGCTTCATATTATTTGACCCCTGCCTTTACTCGTGGCTGTACGAAAGGCATCATTTCACGTAACTTACGTCCAACTACTTCGATTTCATGTTCATTCTCTTTCTCATTTGTCGCATGGAAATTTGGTTTTCCTGCTTTATGCTCTGCAATCCAACCTCTCGCAAATGTACCATCTTGAATTTCGGCTAGCACTGCACCCATCGCTTTCTTCGTATCTTCCGTTACAACGCGTGGTCCTGATACGAAGTCGCCCCACTGTGCTGTATCTGAAACTGAATATCTCATATTTTCAAGTCCACCTTCATACATAAGGTCAACGATTAGTTTTAGTTCATGTAAACATTCAAAATAGGCAAGTTCAGGCTGGTATCCTGCATCAACTAGCGTTTCAAATCCAGCTTTTACTAGCGCAGTTACTCCGCCGCAAAGTACAGCTTGCTCTCCAAATAAATCTGTTTCTGTTTCTTCTTTAAACGTCGTTTCTAATACGCCCGCTCTCGTCGCTCCGATTCCATCAGCATAAGAAAGTGCCTTTTCAGTCGCAACTCCTGTCGCGTCTTGATATACGGCAAATAATGCAGGAACGGCTCCGCCTTCAGCAAACGTACGGCGTACAAGATGCCCTGGACCTTTAGGCGCTACTAGAAATACATCTACATTAGCTGGTGGTTTCACTTGATCAAAGTGAACATTAAATCCGTGTGCAAAAACGAGAGAATTTCCTGCCTGTAAATTTGGTGCAATTTCCGCTTCATATACTTCTGGCTGCAGTTCATCGGGTAGTAAAATCATTACTAAATCAGCCTGCTCCGCTGCTTCTGCTACTGTATATACAGAAAATCCATCTTCTTTCGCTTTATCCCAAGACTTCCCTTTTCTTAAACCTACTACTACATCAAATCCGTTATCACGCAAGTTTTGCGCATGCGCATGACCTTGCGAGCCATATCCGATAATTGCTACTTTCTTTTCTTTTAATACATTTACCGTTACATCTTTCTCATAATAAACCTTTGCCATTTTCATTTCCCCCTATATTTAAATGATTATTGAATTAACATAACTTGCTTATCTTGTTTTTTCATACTACGCGTAAATGCTGTTACACCTGTTCTAGCAATTTCTTTCAAACCGTATGGACGAAGTAATTCAATTAGTGCTTCTACTTTCTCCTGCGTACCAGTTACTTGCACAACTATGGAATCCTTCCCAACATCTATTACAGCGGCTCGAAACGGTTCAATTAAACTATATAATTCTGCTCTTGCTACTGATGTTGCGACTTTAATAAGTGCAAGTTCTCTTGCAATCATCGCTTCTTCTGTAATATCTGATACTTTCAGAACATCAATTTGCTTATGAAGTTGTTTAATTAACTGCTCAACTTGCTGTTCATTTTCAACGTGTACAACAATCGTCATCCGTGATATGTCCGATGATTCTGTATGACCTACTGAAATACTTTCAATATTAAAATGTCTTCGTGTCATAACACCTGTAATTCGGTTTAACACACCACTTTGATTTCGAACTGTCGCTGTAACAATTCTCTTCACCTTTTTTCCACTCCCTCCATTTGGTGAACACCTTTCCCCGGCGCAACCATCGGCATTACCTTTTCTGATTGAAGTACACGGCAATCAATTACGACCGGTTCTTGTAATTCAATCGCATGCTGTATTTGCTTCTTTGCAAGAAGTGGATCATCTATGCGAACTCCTTTTATGCCATACGCATTCGCAAGAGCAACGAAATCTGGTTGACACGATAGTAAAGAGTGCGAATATCTTTTGTTATAAAATTCATCTTGCCATTGTCTTACCATTCCTAAAGCTTCATTATTTAAAATAAATACTTTAACAGGTAAAGAATGTTCTTTTAATACACTTAATTCTTGCAGCGTCATTTGAAATCCAGCGTCACCAACAATTGCAATAACTAGTTCTTCAGGCTTTGCAATTTGCGCACCAATTGCTGCTGGAAATCCGAACCCCATCGTCCCTAATCCTCCTGAAGTTACCCATTTATCTGGGTTTTTCAGCGGATAGTATTGGGCTGCCCACATTTGATGTTGCCCAACATCTGTTGTTACAATCGCTTCTCCCTTCGTAATTTCATATAACATATCAATTGCGTATTGAGGCTTAATACTTTCAGAGTTTCGTTTATAAGAGAAGGGATACTGTTCTTTTCTACTCTTTAATAAAGTGATCCATTCATGATGATTTTCTTTCCTTCCTTCCGGTTGAAGTAATACTTCCAACGCTTGCTTAGCACTTGCAACAATAGGAATTTCAGTTGGCACATTTTTTCCGATTTCTGCTGGATCAATATCGATATGTGCAACAGTCGCCCCTTTAGCAAAATAAGCTAAATTCCCAGTAAGCCGATCATCGAATCTTGCACCTATATTAATAAGTAAATCGCATTCATATAATGCCATATTGGCTGTGTAAGAACCGTGCATTCCTCCCATTCCTAGAAAAAGTTCATCATCTGGCGGAAAGCCCCCAAGACCAAGTAATGTATGCACAACTGGAATTTCATACTTACGAGCAAAACTCGTTAACTCTTTTGATGCTTTCGCATGCAATACACCTGCTCCAGCTAAAATTAACGGCTTATTTGCAGCACGAATTGCTTGTAATAATTTGTTTATTTGGAGTAGATTCGGTTCATAATTCGGATTGTATCCTGGTAAATCCATTTGTACGTCATTACATCGTTCTCCTTGCTCTACCACCATATCTTTCGGAAGATCAATAACGACTGGGCCTGGTCTTCCTGTTCTAGCAATATGAAAGGCTTCTTTAATAATTCGAGGTAAATCTGAAGCCTTTCGCACCTGATAGTTATGTTTTGTCACCGGCATCGTAAGCCCCATAATATCCGCTTCTTGGAAAGCATCACTTCCAATTAACGTTGTTGCTACTTGCCCTGTAAATACAACAAGTGGTAACGAATCAATCATCGCATCTGCAAGACCCGTAATAACATTTGTAGCACCTGGTCCACTCGTTGCAATGACAACCCCTGGATTACCAGTAATTCTGGCATACCCTTCAGCGGCGTGAATAGCACCTTGCTCATGCCTTGTTAAAATATGCGGAATTTCACAGTCATAGAGTGCATCATAAAGAGGTAAAACAGCACCACCAGGATAACCGAAAATTACTTCTACTCCTTCCTTTTCTAGCGCTTCTAGCAATAGCTGTGCACCAGTTGCCAGTTTCTCTTCCGTTTTTGAAGACATTGTTCTTATAAGCCCCCTTTTTGAAAACTTTTATCAATAAAAAAAATCCTACGTCCACACTCCAGCTATGTGCTGAAGGGACGAAAGATTTCGCGGTACCACCCTTCTTCGCAAGAATACTCTTGCCTCAGTGACCCATAAATGAGTCTAGCTAATAACGGAGCTACCGTCTAAGCCTAGACAAATGCTTCAGCTTAGCACTCAAGGGCGATGTTCGTCGACGTGAACCATCGGTTTTCAGCAACCACCGACTCTCTGTGAGGCTTCACAATCAACTACTCCTCCCTCTCAACGCTTTCTTATGTTATAAAAAGTTGTTATCCAACTTTATTTTCTTCGTAAATTTTCTCTCCATCTTCTATAACTAATTTTCGGAATTCTTCTAATAAACGATTCGTATGTGGACCTGTTTGCCCTAAACCAATCGTTCTACCATCTACTGTCGTAACAGCAATTACTTCAGCAGCCGTTCCTGTTAAAAATACTTCATCAGCTACATATACATCATGTCTTGTAAATAACTCTTCTCTAACGTCATATCCAAGTTTTTCGCCGATTTCTAAAATAGCGTTTCGTGTAATACCTTCTAACGCTCCAGCAGAACTTGGTGGTGTAATTAATTTATTTCCTTTTACAATAAACACGTTATCTCCTGAGCCTTCAGCTACGTATCCTTGGTCATTTAACATAAGTGCTTCTTGTACTCCAGCTAATTTCGCTTCAATACGAACTAAAATATTGTTTAAGTAATTTAAAGATTTTACTTGAGGCGACAAAACATCTGGACGGTTTCGGCGCGTCGCAACTGTTACAACCGGAATCCCTTTTTCATAATATTCTTGTGGGAATAAAGATAGTTGTTCTGCAATTACTACTACATTCGGTTTCTGACAAGAATCAGGATCTAATCCAAGATTTCCTGCACCTCTCGATACAACAAGGCGAATGTATCCATTAGATAATTTATTTTGTCGAATCGTCTCAACAACAATATTCGTTACTTCATCTAAAGAATATGGAATTTCTAACATGATGGATTTTGCTGATTCATATAACCGGACAAGATGCTCTCTCAAACGGAAAACATTACCGCTATAAACTCTAATTCCTTCAAATACTCCATCTCCATATAAATAACCATGATCATATACTGAAACTTTTGCTTCGTCTTTTGGAACAAATTCTCCATTTAAGAAAATCCATTGCTCATTCACTGGAAAGCGCCTCCTATGTTCTATGAATTTTTTATTGTTTCCTAGTTTACTCTCCTTTTTAAATAAATCAAGTAAATTTTTAGAAAATTTTTAATTTTTAATCGTACGTACATCTTTGATTATATTGATTTAACAGCATTGTTAACGTTTACAAAAAGTCAAATTTTTTTTTTCGCCAAATTCCACTAAAAAATATATTTGTTTAAAAGAAGGATTTTCATCAATTGATACGAATCTATTGTATTCAATAAACGGACGTCCGTTTTTATAAATTCGGGAATATACAACGACTTTTGCTGAAAAAGGGGGAAAATAATAAAAATAACGCTGTCTAAAAATAACATTCATATTTTTCATCTCGCAATCATAATCCTATTTTTAAAAAACAATTTGTCAAAATGAAGGAGGAAATCAATATGGCGTGTGTACAAATTAAAGGAACGAGACAAGAGGTAGTAGAAATGCTTCAACTATTTGATCTAATGGATACGAAAGGTTTTTGTAAATTCGATAATTATGTAGAGGTAGAACCAAATAATAAAGAACATAATAATTTTATTGCTTCAATCGACATTCGTTCAAATACTTCTTCCGCCCAAGATACTTTAAACGATCAATTCGTAAGTCAAATGCTTACTGGTGTATATAACGACTAAGTAAAGTGATACGTTAATTAAGCTATCCGTCAATAGCAGGATAAATATAGGCTTCCTACCGTCTTTGCATAAATATATGCGATGTACTTGAGCATACTAGCAACTAGATGGTAGGAGGTGAGAATTATGGCTAGAATTGGCGTTGAAAACTCATTAACAGATGTTCAACAAGCTCTTAAGCAACAGGGACATGAAGTCGTTACCCTTCACTCCGAACATGATGCACAAGGGTGCGATTGTTGTGTTGTAACTGGGCAAGATTCCAATATGATGGGTATTGCAGATACATCTATTAAGGGATCGGTAATTACAGCTCATGGTTTAACAACAGATGAAATTTGTCAGCAAGTTGAGAGCCGTACTTAAAAAAGAAAGAGGACTCCTTTTCAAAAGGAGTCCTCTTTTTTATATTCACCTAACGGGAAAGTAACATATACTGGATGAAAGCCCTACCTCTCTCTCATCATTACGGTTCCAATGACCGCTCCTTGATTCACTAGTATACCTATAAAGCCTACAATTATAATTTATAGGGTTTGTTCACAAAAGTTGTTGGTAAGACTACCCGATCTTTCGCAAACTTTTCGTATTATATTTATAAGATTTATTTACTTTACACTAGCTGTAACCGAGACACGAATCAAAATTCTAACACCAATATAATAACTTGTCAACATTTTTTACAAATTAAAAACAGACAGTAACGGTTTGTCTGTTTTAGAATGGAGCTTTTTCTTTTATTACATATACAACAAAACCGCTTACTAACATACATAAGCCAACTACTAAGTTTTTGATATTAATCATAAATTCCTCTCCCTTATTCCACACATCATATATATTTACAGTTCAATTATTCCGATCATCCTAAAGCGCACTTTTTCTAATATATCATAATTCCTAAAAAATGCAAGTTCACTTTTGGCGACCATTTACAAATTTATCTACAGTGCTTGGTACAGTATTTAAAGCCTTTTCAATTAAATGCGTACTACTATTGAGGTGCAATACTTGCACACCGTTAGAACCGACTACTAAAAAAGCAACTGGACTAATTGAAACCCCAGCTCCGCTTCCGCCTCCAAATGGATGACTTTGCTTGTTCTCTTTATGCTGCCCTTGTCCGTTATTATGTTTTTCAGAAATAAAATCACCTTTAAAATCACTTCCACCGGCACCAAAACCAAAAGCCACTTGAGATACTGTTAATACTACATTTCCATCAGCCGTTGAAACGGGACTTCCGACAATCGTATTTACATCTACCATCTCTTTTAAATTTGTCATTGCTGTTTTCATTAAATTTTCAATTGGATGTTCCATTATGTATTGCACCCTTTCCTTCTTATTCTTTTTTATACTTTCCAAAATAGAGGAAGTCATACTAACTTTTCCTATTTCAAAAAAACAATTTCTACCTTTTAAATGGATATTACTCCCTGTACATACTCGGATAAAAAAGAAAAAGAGAAACATACTACTATTGAACCTTGTTATGAAAGGAGTCATGACTTTGACTGAGAAATTTGATGAGTATAAAAAAAGAGATAGAATAGATAGTGATTATAGTGACTATAAAGAAGAATATGCAGCTGAGGTTGCACCACAGCGCATTGATTATGATTACGATGAGAAAGATCATAAAGGTGATGTAAGATCGTCTGCGGCTGGATCAACTGCTGGCTTTATCGCTCTTGCCTTATCTATCTTATCACTCTTTACCTTCCCAACATTATTTGGTCTTGTTTCTGTATTACTAGGGATTTACGCTTATAATCGTGGAGCTACTGTAACTGGTGGTATCGCTGCGATTGTCGGCGGAATTGCAGCACTTATTGCAATTTTATTCCGAGTAGCACTTGTCGGATTATTGTTCTCCCTTTTTTAAAACGAAAAAGGTATCTCGCTTATGCGGGATACCTTATCCTGTAAATACATCTTCCGATGGATATTTAATTTTTTGTTTTGCTGGTCGCGCTAAAGAAAACACAAGTGTTAACGGTCCAATTAATCCGCAAAACATAACAAACATAATAATGCATTTTCCAAACGCTGATAGCTTTGCAGTAATCCCCATCGTTAACCCTACTGTACCGAACGCTGAAATTGTTTCAAATAGTAACTGAATAAAGCTGAAGTTTTCTGTAAGCATTAATACAAATACCGCTGCAAAAATGAGGATTTGACTGGCAACAGCAATAGCTAATGCTCTCGTTACCGTCGATATTTTTATTGTGCGCTGAAATAATACAATTTCCTCTTTCTTTCTAAAGAACGAAAGGACAGATGTAACTAAAATAACAAACGTTGTTAATTTAATCCCTCCACCCGTGGATACACTTCCTGCCCCAATAAACATTAAAACCATCGTAAATAATATAGATGATTCTTCCATACCCCCGTAATCAACTGTATTAAATCCAGCAGTACGAGGAGTAATACCTTGGAAAAAAGAAGCCCATAACTTTTCATTTAAAGGTAAATTCCCTAACGTCTTCACATTATTATATTCTAATACAAAAATCACAATCATCGCTATAACATTTAACGCTACTGTTCCAACAATCATAATTTTGGAATGAAGCGATAGTTTTCGAAAACTACGGCTATACCATATATCAATTAATACAGTAAAACCGAGACCACCTATTACGATTAAAGAGCAAATCCCTATATTAATAATAGGATCTCCTACATACCTTGTTAAATTATCCGGCCATAGAGCAAATCCAGCATTATTATAAGATGCAATAACGTGAAAAATACTATAGTATACACCTTTTCCAAAACCAAACTCTGGAATAAAGCGAAACGATAAAAAGATGACTCCAATAAGCTCAATACAAATTGAAAATATAAAGACACGTTTTACTAATTTTACAAGACCACCTATATTTGTCTGATTAAATGCCTCTCCAATTAATAATCGATGGCGTAATCCGATTTTTTTACCTAATACCCAAACAATTAAAATGGCAATTGTCATAAGACCTAAACCGCCTGTTTGAATTAAAAACATAATAACAATCTCGCCAAACATCGTAAACGTACTTGCAGTATCTACTACTCCCAATCCCGTTACAGTTGCCGCTGACGTTGCCGTAAAGAAAGCATCTACCCAACTAATATGTACTTTCGTTGCGAATGGTAACTTTAATAACAAACCGCCAACCACAATTAAGCAGAAAAAACCTAATGCTAATATTTGTGGTGGATTTAATCGTATAAAACGATTATATAGCCCCTGTCTTTTTGTTACTTCCATATTCACTAACTCCCTTTTTCCCCTCATAACTAAAGGCTTATAAGAAACCTTACATAGTGGGATAAACCTTATATTCTCATAATATAGTTGAGCATAATCCTTTTTTTCATAGTTTTCAACTTTTATTTATACTCGAACTTTACTTCATTTTATGACGAAACACTTTCTATTCTATTTATTCTTATTCTATAACTCTCGCAACAATCATTTTATATGTATCATTTCTCAAATCCTCATACCTTTCACTCTATGTTCACGCCAAGGTCACATCTATCTTTTATAGTATATGTATCGAAGTTGTTCCTCCCTAATTTATAAGACATTCCCCAGTGTCTT
>NZ_JAKUFT010000116.1:0-9297 GCF_022663605.1 Bacillus cereus group sp. BfR-BA-01379 | reverse complement strand
CGCTCTATAATTAAAATAAGAAGCATTAATTCTTTTTTTAAGGTTTAATGCTTCTTCAAAACTTTGATTTAACTGTCCATAATCCGTATTATGCGAATTTTTTCAATTCCCCTCAATTCTTCATTTCCTGACAATATAGAGTACATCAGTTTCAGATAAACCAAATTTCCTCGCACTTCTCATTCCTTGTTTTTCAGCTATGTTATACAATTCAACCTTAAATCCTACATTCATTAATCGTTGTATAAATCCTGATTGATTATAAATTCTTACATGTTCTTCATGACCAAAAGCTAATTTTCTCAATTTTGGCGTTAAAATTAATTTATTCTCTATAATAATATCTACATTCATTACGATTGGAGCTTGAATAATTCCCCATCCATTTGTTTTTAATACTCTATATAACTCTCTCATCGCTTTTTCATCATCTTGAACGTACTGTAATACATGGCCACATAAAATCACATCAAATGTATCATTTTCATATGGAATTCTAGTAACATCAATTTCCTGCATTAATGGATCCATTGGTTCAATATCTCCACATACATATGTAATATTTTTATACTGAGCAAACCAACTTCTTAACTTCGCTTCTGGTGCAATATGAAGAATAGTATCATTTCCACTTAATAAATCCGTTTCCCTTTCAATATATACACGATATAACCTTTCACGGTCCATCGAATCACATACCGGACAAATCCCCGTATCTTTATTCCACATCTCGAATTTATATTTTGGAAAAGCGTAATGTTCTGGCCAAGGAGAAAATTTTTCAAATTGTTGATTGCAAAATTGACAATAGCAGACTTCTTTCTCAAATAAAAGATGAACTAACTTATTTAGTTCCTTCTCTATCTTTTCATTATCAATTTGATTTAATTGACTATTTTTTACCGCATCCTTAATTATTAACACCGCATTTTCCAAACAATGAGTTAAACATTCTTTATAATCTTGCTCACAATTTAAAAACCCACTATTATATGCATCTAGTATTAATTCATTCCATTCTTCAATTGTCTTTAATGTAAATTGTATTTGTTTTTGATTTTCCCCACTATGTTGTCTAAAATAACTAAGGGGTTCCTCTATATAAACTACTTTCCCTTTCCTCATCATATCTAGCCATGTTGCAATGTCATGAATAGCAGAGTAACTCTTCCCCTTAAAACACCCAAAATCACCTCCAAAAAATTTCCGATTAAACAAAACTGTTGTAGGCTCACCAACTACATTTTTTAAGTTTTTTAACATATAATCCCCTAATTCTTTTCCTTCAAAAAGTGTAGTTTCTTTGGCGATTTTCATATTCAATGTTGATGGCAGTAATACTTCTCCATTCTCATCAATTAATTCACGATATGACGTCACAAACGAAATGTTTTCTAGACTAAAAAAACAGTTCATCATTCTTTTAATCTTTTCAGGATGAAATAAGTCATCATCTAATAAAAAGTTTATATAATCTCCATTTGCAAGTTCTATACACTTATTAAAGCTCTCTGCTTCTAATCGAGATTTATTTTTAACATATGTAATACATTCATATTGACTTAAATATGGTTGGATCATCGCTTGAACTTCACCGTTTGTACTATCGTCAGAAATTATTATTTCAATATTTTCATATGTTTGATTCAAAGCACTTTTGAGAGCTAATTCCAAGTAATGAGGTTTATTATAGGCAGGAATAAGTATACTGACTTTCGGTAAATGAGAGTTGTTATTCCGATACTGTTTTTTCTTTTCTATATTTATTTCCTTTCGCTTAATTTGTCGGTAGTAGTCTAATGTATATACTATTGATGATGGAACTAATTTTTTTGCATAGTCTAGAAAATTAGTTATCGCTTTATATAACTCTTTTTCAGTAGATAAAAATCCATACTTTTCTCCAACTATAATACTATGTGAAAAATCCTCTACTCCATCCATAAGTTTATTAGATTCATTCAACTGTTGTCCTGAATGTAATCGGAAGTAACTAAGTGTCTCTGCTATATATACTGCTTTTCCTTTACTTAATAAAGATAACCATGAGGCTATATCTACATTACATAAATACCTTCTCTTATCAAAAATCCCATATGGTTCTTGTAAATCATTTTTACGAAATAAAACTGTTGTTGGTTCTCCAATATAATTTTTTTGATCCACAATTACCCTATTTCCTAATTCTGTTCCCTCTATAAGAGTATCCTCTTCAAATAAACGGACAGTTGAATAAATATGTCGTAGTTCTTTCCCTTTATCATCAATTACTTGACGATGAGATGTTACAAGTTTGATTTCATTATCTCGATCATTGAAAAAATACTTCATCATTTTTTCAATTTTATTCACATGAAATATATCATCATCCATTAAAAAATTTATATACTCACCGTTTGCTTCATTAAATAACATTAGCGCATTTTCAAATTGTCCGAGAGTTGACCTGTTTTTTATATAAATAATATTTGAATGATCACATAAGTATTTTTGTAACACATTTTCTGTTTCGTCATTCGTGCTATCATCTCCAACAATAATTTCTATATTAGAATATGTTTGTTGTAATACGCTACACAATGCTTTTTCAAAGTAGCCAGGACGATTATAAGTAGGAATTAATACACTTACTAACGGAATTCGCTCTATCGTCTCTTCACTTTTTTCAAAACGATTCCCCATCTTTTCCCCCACCTTTTCGCATATTATTTATATACGCGACCTAATATCACATTACTTAAACCGTATGAAACCTTTATACTTTTATGCAAGCCCATAACAAAATATCCTACTTTTCAATCGTAAATATACATATTCAATCATATAAGCATTGGATTAGCTGCTTTTTATTCATTTGATTTCTATCATAAGGCAAATAAAAAGAAACCTTAATTAGAGGGGCCATTCTAATTATCCCCCTCACCAATCGAATTTTTACGTACAGTTACTCTCCCGCCTAACTTCCTCACATCAGCCGGATTTTAAGATTGAAGTCTTCCCCCCTGCAAATAGCGGGATACATCTATTCCTTAAAAAGAAAATATATTTCTTAACAAAAAATAGCTACACCATTAGGCGTAGCTATTTTACAATTATTACTTATTCAAACTATATTCCTTTATCTAACTCATAAAGCATACGATACTTCTCGTTTTCTCTCAGAAGTTGTTCATGACTACCTTGCATCACAATTTGACCACGATCAAGGAATATAACTTCATCTACATGTTCAATTCCTACAAGATGGTGCGTAATCCAAATTACTGTCTTTTCTTCCGTTGCGGAAAACATTGTTTCTATTAAAGATAATTCTGTCTTTGGATCTAAGCCGATCGTAGGTTCATCAAGGACAATAATTGGAGCCTCTTGCATGAGCGTTCTAGCAAAAGCAACCCGTTGTCTTTCCCCGCCAGAAAACCTTTTTCCCATTTCATGCATTTTTGTTTGCAATCCATCTGGAAGAGAAGCTATATGCGAAGCTAATTGCGCTTTCTCTAAAGCTGTCCATATCTCTTCATCCGTAGCCTCTGGTTTACCTATTCGCACATTATTTCCAATTGTCGTATCGAATAAATGCGGCTTCTGATTCAATACAGAAATATATTTCGATAAAAGATTCGTATGAGCGTGTTCACTATTCAATAAAACTTCACCATGTAACGGGCTTAGCGCACCTGTTAATAATTTTAACAAAGTAGATTTTCCTGTTCCGCTTCTTCCTAAAATGGCGATTTTCTTTCCTGCCTTTATTTGCAGTGATACTTCTTTCAATACAAATTCATTACTATCTGGGTAACTATACGATACATGATTTAATTCAATGTCTATATGTTTTGATGCAACATAACCTTTATCCCCGCGTAAATCCTCTTCATCCTGTAAAACAGCATTATCTTCTATTTGATTTAGACGATGAGCAGATTCTACATATGATGGAATTCGATCGATAGCATCTGAAAGAGGAATAAGCGCGTTTGTGACTGATAACGTCATTAAGACGAAAGCCGCAATTACGGTTGGGGCAATCTGTTCACTTGCCGCCTCATTTCCAGTCCATATGATCATTGAAATAACTACAATCCCCACTACTACTTGAATGATACTGTCCCTAATATGATTCCAGCGTTTCATTCTTTTTTCCGTTTTTAACAACTGATTATTTTGCTCTACATACTTATCAATGAATTCATCTTTTCTGCCACTTGCTTGCCAGTCAGATAATCCAAAAACAGCGTCTGTTAATTGTTGATACAAACGGCTTCTTCCTTGTTTTAAAGTAACATGATGTTGCTTCATTAAAAGTAATGATACAAATGGAAGCAGAAAGACGATAATCGCTAACATACACCCTGCAATAAGCGCAAACACTACGTCAAATGCTCCGATAACAAGTACGAATATGCTATATACAACTAATGCTAATATACTAGGAAATATTGTACGTAAATATAGGTTTTGCAAATGCTCTATATCTTCGGATAATACACCCAACATATCGCCCGTTTGAAATCGCGAACGGAAAAATATCGCCTGCGGTTCTACTATTCTATATAGTTTCGTTCTCATTTTTTCTAATATGCGTAGTACGACATCGTGTCCAACTAAACGCTCTAAATAATGAAATACTGCTTGTCCTATACTAAACGCACGTGTTGCAACGATAGGAACATATACAGCCATTACATTTTCTGGTCTAAGAGCAGATTTAGAGATTAAATAACCTGAAATGAAAAGTAACATCGCACCTGAACTAACTCCAAGAAGACCAAGGAAAATAGTTAAAGTCATTCTACCTTTATTTTGCTGTATATAAGGTTTAATCCAATTACTCATCTCTATCCCCTCTCTTTCCTGTGAAAATGTAATGCCTCATTCTTTAAAAGCTCTTCATATGTTCCACTTTCTATCATTTCCCCTTTATTTAAAATAAGAATATGATCCATCTGTTTCATCCAATGAAGACGATGTGTTGCAAGAAATACTAACTTACCTTCAAACAGACGTAACATTGCTTGTTTTATTTCAAATTCAGTTTCAATATCAAGATGTGCTGTAGGCTCGTCTAATAAAATAATTGGCTTTTTACTTAAAAGTGCACGCGCCATAGCGACACGTTGTTCTTGCCCGCCACTAAGCATACGTCCACCTTCTCCAATTCTTTCGTACATCCCGTTCGGAAGCGATGTTACGAGTGAACGAAGACCAACTTCATTAATAACTCTTTCCACTTCTTCATCAGTTGTATTTGTTTCATAAAAACAAATGTTATCTTTTAATGAAAGCGGGAAAATATAAGGTTGCTGCGGAATATAGGCAATATTCTTTTGCCACTCTTCACGAGTAGCCCCGTCAATTTCCACACCATTTACAATCATCTTTCCACCTGAAGGAGTTAAAAATCCTGCTAATACGTCGATTAATGTTGATTTTCCTGCTCCACTTTCACCAATTACACCTATAGCGCCGGTGCCTTTCCAAGTAAAATCAATTCCCTCTAATATAGCTTTTTCAGATTCATCACTCTTTACTTTTACATCTTGTAATTTCAAGTTACTAGAGGAATTCCATATTAAATCTACATTTGATTCTTTTTTTCCTATTTCTTTTTGTTGCTGTAAAATCTCTTCTATTTGTTCCATTGCAAGTTGTCCATCTAACGTAGCATGATAATTCGCTCCAACTTGTTTAATCGGTAGGAAATATTCTGGAGCTAAAATTAAAATCGTAAGGGCCGGCAATAGTACAATTGTTCCGTCTATTAAACGTATCCCTAATCCGACCGCCACAAACGCTATGGATAAACTCGTAAAGAAATCTAATGCAAAAGAAGAAAGAAAAGCAACTCGCAAAGTACGCATCGTTGCTTTTCTATACCTTTTACTTACTTTTTCAATCTTTCCTTCGTGCTGTTTACTTTTACCTAAATACTTTAATGTTTCTAACCCTTTTAACGTATCTACAAAATGATTAGAAAGTACACGGTATGTTTCATATTGGCTATCCGCCATTTTCTGCGCCGCTAATCCTAGTAGGATCATAAATGTAATTACGATAGGAATCGTTACAACTAAAATGATTCCAGACTCAATATCTAGCGTAAAAACATATAGTACAATGAGTCCCGGTACGATACTACTTCTAATCATTTTAGGAATTGTTAATTCAATATATGTTTTAAATTTCTCAATACCTTCAATCGATAAGGTAACCAGATGACCTGTTCCAGCAGTTTGAACATACCGTGGACCTAATGTGAAATACGCCTCTATTAATTGTTTTCGCAGTAGCGATCCTGTTTTTTCAGCGAAACGTTCCACTAATATTTGCGATATTCGCACTAGCATGTGACGTACTGCAAACGTGATTCCAAAATAAACAGTTTCATTTAACACAGATTGCACTGTTTCTCCTTGAAATAAAAACGTAATAGCCCGTGCTAAAAACACTGTTTGCGCAATAATACTTATAGCTTCTAAAATGCTAATGATCGTTAACACTACATATAAAACTCGGCTACCAGGATACGACGGAAGTCCTCTTTTTCTTTTCATTAGTACTCCAAATCTTTATCTGACTTAACAGGTTGTCTAAACACATAGAAACTCCATATTTGACTTCCCATAACAAATGGCAATATAGCAATTGAAAAATACGTCATCAGTTTTAGTGCATAATCTCCTGATGCTGCATTATAAATTGTTAAATCGTATATTGACCCTAACGAGCTAATTAAAACACGTGGGAACATGCCGGCAAACACACTCGCACTTAGTAAAATGATTGTTAAACTCGTCATAACGAAAGCCCAACCATCTCTTCTTCTTTTATTTAATAATGTTGACACACATAATGCTACAAAAGCTCCGATCGGAACCATAATCCACTCTGTACCATGACCAGTGAATATATCTGTTTTCCATAATCCTACACCTGCAAAAATAAGAAGTGCTATAATTGCAAGCGGTGCAATTTTCAACGCAGCAATACGTGCACGTTCTCTTAGTTTACCAGTTGTACGTATAGTAAGGAATTGCAATCCGTGAACAATACATAGCAGAAGGAACATAACTCCTCCAAGTAATGCAAATGGATGAAGTAATGGTAAGAATCCACCTACAGCATTTTTCGTCTCATCAATTGGAATACCTACCATAAAGTTAGCAATGGCAACTCCCCAAAGGATAGGCGGTAGCAAACTTCCTAAAAACATACCCCAATCCCAAAAACCTTTCCATTTATGATTATCTATTTTCGCACGGAATTTAAAGGAAACACCTCTAATAATTAAAGCAAGAAGCATAAATACAAACGGAATGTAAAACCCGCTAAATAAAGTTGCATACCAGTGCGGGAATGCTGCAAACATAGCTCCACCTGCACAAACAAGCCATACTTCATTCGCGTGCCAAAATGGACCAATTGTATTTAAGTAAATTCTTTTCTCTAAATCGTTTTCCCCTAAAAACCTTGAAACTATACCTACACCGAAATCGAAACCTTCAAGTACAAAGAAGCCTACGAATAGAACTGCAATAATGATAAACCACAACTCATTAAGAGATAACATACTCATCCTCCTTATCAAATGGATCATGGCTTTGAGAATCTTGTTTCGTTTTCTTATTCTCATGTCCTTTAATGACACGAACGAATAAGTAAATAGTAATTCCACCTATAATTAAATATAGTGATGTGAACGAAACTAAAGAGAATAATACTTCTCCGAACGTAACATTTGGAGATACAGCATCTTCCGTTTTCATAACACCGAAAACTACCCAAGGCTGACGTCCCATTTCAGTCATAATCCATCCTACTGTATTACCGATAAATGGTAGTGCAATTGCATACACCATTAATTTTAAATACCAAGTTTTTTCAGCTAAACGATCTTTTCTTGATAAGAACCATCCGTATGCTCCTAGAAGAAGCATAAATGTGCCACTCATTACCATCGCTCTAAAACTCCAAAACATAGTGTGTACTGGCGGTATATAATCTCCAGGCCCATATTTTTCTTCATATTGTTTTTGAATTTGATTCATTCCTTCTACTTGACCACTAAATTTATCAAATGATAATAGACTTAGCATATAAGGGATTTGAATTTCAAATGAATTTTCTTGCTTCTCTGCATCAATTTTCGCAAATACTGTAAATGGCGCTGGATCCTCACTCGTATTCCATAACGCTTCAGCTGCTGCCATTTTCATTGGATGTGTCTTAATTAATTGTTGTGCTTGCGCATGACCGAAGAATAATACTAGCGCAGTTGTAAGTGTTCCAACAATGATAGAAATGCGGAACGATTTTTTAAACACTTCAGTTTCTTGAGCTTTCGTTATTTTCCATGCACTCACACCTGCAATAAAGAATGCACCAGTTGCAATTGCCGCTGTAATTGTATGCGGGAATTGTACCCATAATTGTGGGTTTTGAATAATCGCTAAGAAATCATTCATTTGTGCACGTCCATCTGCTGCCATTTCATACCCTACTGGCGATTGCATAAATGCACTTGCAGTTAAAATCCAAAATGCTGATAACATTGTTCCAATTGAAAGGAGCCAAATACATAAAAGGTGAACGCGCTTCGGCAATTTATCCTCACCGAATACCCATAAACCTAGGAATGTAGACTCAATGAAAAATGCTAATAAACCTTCAATCGCAAGTGATGGACCAAACACATCACCTACGAAACGTGAATAGGTTGACCAGTTCATACCAAACTGGAATTCTTGTAGAATACCAGTTACTACACCTACCGCAAAGTTTACAAGGAATATTTGTGTCCAAAACTTCGTCATCTTCTTATAAATTTCTTGTCCCTTTACCACATATAACGTTTGCATTAATGCAATGATAAAAGCTAAACCAATAGACAGTGGAACAAAAAAGTAATGGAAAATCGTTGTTGATGCGAATTGTATTCGTGCCAATTCGAGCGTTTCCATACTACAATCACTTCCTTCATAATTTTTTATATCGTATTTTCGATTGAGTTGTATGAATAAAACAACTCAAATCTTAGAAATATAGAAAGATAAATTTGTTTATGTACTTTTAGAAAATATAAATTTTCAGTTTTCAAGATCATTACAAAAGAACTTTCTCATAAAATTTACCTTTTCACTATTTCAGTAGTGTTTTATCCGTTAATCGAATTGTATAATATACCTGCATAGTAAATTCAGCTGATTTTTGACGTATTATTGACATCATTTTGTCTGAAATATGTCTTTTGTCATTTTTTTGAATTAAATTTTTTTCATTACTAAAATGTATTTTTTTAAT
>NZ_JAKUFT010000115.1:0-9322 GCF_022663605.1 Bacillus cereus group sp. BfR-BA-01379 | reverse complement strand
AAAAGTAAAAGAAGAGTCTAAAAATAACATACAGTCTGCTAAACGTGAATTAACGGTAGTAGCGACAGCATATACTGCTGATCCAAGTGAAAATGGTACTTATGGTGGACGCGTTTTAACTGCGATGGGGCATGATTTAACGGCTAATCCGAATATGAGAATTATCGCAGTAGATCCGAAAGTAATCCCATTAGGATCTAAAGTATGGGTAGAAGGTTATGGAGAAGCTATCGCTGGTGATACGGGAAGTGCTATTAAAGGAAATCGCATTGATGTTTTAATGGGCTCAAAAAGTAAAGCTATGAATTGGGGAAGACAAACAGTTAAAGTTAAAATTCTTTAATAAATATAGTTATCTAGATAGAAGTCAGTTCTCTTTATTGAGGCTGACTTTTATTTTTTTAGTAGAAGTAAAATAGTTTTTTTAAGGGCTTATCACTAAATCTGTAATAAAACATAAAACGTGAATTATGTTTACAAATTAAAACTATTAAGAATGAGGTGAGGAAGCAAGTTTATTGAGAAGTGTAGAAGAATAGTATGTTGACAACGAAGGGTTAACGTATAATGAAATATATAAATTGGATCAAATCATTTACTAAACACTTTCACTCATAATAGTGTAATTAAGTTTAAAGGATTGGTGTATTTCATGAAAGAAGTAAGGGAATATATTGAAACAAAGAAACAAGGTGTATTGGAGTTACATATAAAAGAAACTGAAGAAAAGTTAGGTGCTGCTTTCCCAATGCAATATAGAGACCTTATTAAATTAGTTAATAACGCTGAAGTAGGGGAATGGATACTATATCCGATTAAAGATAGTAGAAATGCAACGAAAACTTGGGATGATATAGTTAGACAAAATGTTGACATGAGAGATGAGTATATGACAGAAAACCTTATTATAATTGGTGACGATGGTTCAGGGGATAAATTGTGCTTTAAAAAAAATAATGGAAAAATGGATGATGAAATATATATTTGGTATCATGCGGATGATGAAATGGAAGAAATATCTCCCAGTTTAAAAGAATTTATTTTAGAAACTATTCACGGAGACGATGCTTTTTAGTATTAATTATTATCATTTTGTGAATCACTCTTATAAAAAGCGAGGATAGAATATGACAATGGGATTATATGGGGAACAGTACAATGACATGAAAGGGTATAGGGTAGTAGAAGGGACAGATTCTTATAATCATTACTTTGGTGGTGAAGATTGCAATTTGCCAGTATGTAAGTTATGCAGTGAGAAGATGCATCAAATTCTCTGTTTTGATTTAAAAGATGAGAGGATTGCTGGACTTAAAAGTAGTGAGCTAGACATTTTACCTTTAGTTTCATGCTTGAATTGCTCGATGGTGTGGGAACCGCAATATTTTCAGTTAAGTGATGGAGGTAAAACGGTTCAAATCATACAGCAGTACAATACAGAAGAATGGATAATGGAAGAGGAATATAAGTTACCCGTTTCATTACCCAAAACAGCGGTAAAGCTTATAAATATGAAAAATGATGATATACCTATAGATGAAGATAGTTACTGGGAAGCTTTTGACTGGTTCGGTTCTGAATATGTATGTAGATTATTAGGGGCACCATTATATGATGATCTTCCAGAGAATTTAGCGTGTCCAACTTGTTTTAAAGAGATGAAGTATGTTGCTACAATTACACAAGATATCGAAGAACGCGGACTTATTTCGGTAGTTGATTTCCAGTTTGGGGAAATGAATTTATATTTTTATATATGTAAAGATTGTTCAATTATAAAAACTGAAATACAAGGTACATAACGAAAATAAGACTGACATATTCTGTCGGTCTTATTTTTGTATCGCAACATCAGTAAGAATCGCATCAAATATATCTTTTTGCGTGAAGTTATCTGTAAAAATAGCTTCTCTGGTAACTTCAATTGTATCGTGCGGATTATACCATTTTTCTAGGGAATCCTCACCAAATTCATGTCGTTTGTCCCTTGTGTTATGTCGTCGAATCGTTTCTTTTAACGATAAATCAAAGTAATATGTATAGACGTTTCCTTCAAAAAAATATATTAATTCTTTCAGCATATCACCGTATCTACGACTGTTTAAAATGCCTTCTAAAATAACAAATTCACATTTTCCTTTTCCGTACTTTGTAATTTCAAATAGTAAATTATGTGATAAATTCCCCATCGAATCGTGTACTCTAAGCATATCTCTACGTACAACATCCTGTGATACTAAAAGTGTACCTTGTCCGAAATGTTCTTGTAGTTGCTTTGCGATTGTTGTTTTACCACTTGCGGAGTTGCCTCTAAGAATGATTAAAGTTGATTTAAGTATAGGATTAGACATAATGTATTCCCCCAGCGCGAATGAGTATATAGAAAATTTTAACAAATAAAGTGCGGAAAGTGTATAATTAATAGGATTGAAATAAAAAGGTGGGAGTTAGATGGAACATGAATTAAATAAGGCGCAGCCGATTTGGAAACGGACATGGTTTCGCTATCTAGGGGCATTTATAATTGTTCAATTACTATTTATTATTTGTGAGATTACAGGATGGGCACCAAATTTTAAGCCAAGTGGAGAGTTTTTAAATAGAATTTTACATTCTGAATTTTTCACGGAATGGTTCACTCCATATGAAATTCCTCATTTTAATGTGTTTACAGCATTTTTTGCGATTACATTGTTACCATACGCATTAATTGGTGCAATGAAAGATTTCACAACAAGGAAAAATATAAATAATTAAGAAGAGGTATTATATGCTATTTCAAAAAGATTATGTATCGGTACGGTACGTAAAAGAAGAGGATGCACAGGTCATTTCAAAATGGTTAACAGACCCAGAAGTCTTGCAGTATTACGAAGGGCGAGATAATCCGCAATCTGTAGAAATGGTACTGGATCATTTCATACATAATCCCAATAGTCATGAAAAAAGGTGTGTAATAGAGTTTGATAATATGCCGATTGGTTATATTCAAATGTATCCAGTTGATTCTGAGTGGAAAGCGTTATATGGCTATGAAGAATCTCAAAATATATGGGGAATGGATCAATTTATCGGTGAGCCGACTTATTGGGAAAAAGGAATTGGAACGAAACTCGTTCAGGCAGCAATTACATATATTATGGAGAACACGGGAGCAGAAGCAATCGCAATGGACCCGAAAGTAAATAATGAACGCGCCATAAACTGTTATGAAAAATGCGGATTTAAAAAGGTGAAGATTTTAAAGGAACATGAGCTGCATGAGGGGGAATTAGAAGATTGTTGGATGATGGAGTATAAAACTATTGGGGGTAGATGAGATAAATGAAGGCGCTACTTGTATTAGATATGCAAAAGGCGATTTTAGAGTGTAAAGATTTTTCTGTTGAGAAAGAGTTAATCACAAATCTTTTAAAACGATTTAAAGCAGAAAATGAATCTATTATTTTCTTAAAACACCGAGATAATAATCCAGAAAGTACGTTGTATTTTGAATCAGCCGGCAGCGAATTAGTAGAAGAATATGCCGAGTTTGCGGATTATGTAGTTGAGAAGACAACCCCTAGTGCTTTTAAAGGAACAAGTGTTGAAGAGATATTAACAAAACATAAAGTTGATCATGTTGTAATCGTTGGATTTAATACGGAATTTTGCTGTTTATTTACAAGTATCGCTACTTTTGAAAAAGGCTATAAAGTTACGCTCATTGAAGATGCGACAGGAACTGCTAACGATGAAGAAGTATATGAAATGCCTGGGCTTGATATAAAAGATTTTATCGGATCAGTCTTGAATTAGTCTAATGTAATTGAAGTTTTGTATTATGATGAATATATAGAGACATATACAAAAAAGGGAGCTGCGCGAAATGAAAAAAGCTTTAATAGTAATTGATGTGCAAGCAGGTATGTATACAGCAGGAATGCCCGTACATAATGGAGTGAAGTTTTTAGAAATATTGCAAGAACTTATTGGGGAATGTCGGTCTAATGATATTCCAGTTATTTATGTACAACATAACGGACCAAAAGATCATCCGTTAGAAAAAGGTACAGAGGGCTGGAAAGTGCATGAGGCGATTACTCCGCAAAAAGGGGATTGTATTGTTGAAAAGACGACGCCAGATTCATTCCATAAGACAAACTTAAACGAAGTGTTAAAAGAAAAAGGGATTGAACACGTTATGATTTCAGGTATGCAAACAGAGTACTGTGTGGATACGACAACGAGAAGAGCGTTTAGTGAAGGCTATAAAGTAACGTTAGTGAGTGATGCACATAGTACGTTTCATACAGAAGTGTTACGTGCGGAAGACATTGTACAGCATCATAATGTAGTGTTTGGAGCGTTTGCTAATGTTATTGCGTTAAAAGATTTGAAAGCGACTGCCTTTAAATAAGAGGCAGTTTTTTTATTATAAGGTATATTTGAAACATTGTTCATATAATTTTACGTACCATATTGAATACATGAAAAAGGAGCACCACATAATTAAAAGGGCGCTCCTGCATCAAAAAGTTACTTCTTCTTATCTTTATCCAATATATTCTGCTCTTCAGCAAATTCCGTACCATATGCAAAGCGGCGATTAATATGAATGTTATCATTGTTGTGCCTTGTCTGTGAGTTAGAAAAGCGATGAACAATTACTTCAGATAATGTAAAGACAGTAGCGGAAAGGAAACTGCCCCATGCAATTTGCATGTAATTGTCTAATAAAATATTACCGAAAATCCATACGCTTAAATACGTTAGTAAAAAATCCGACATAATGGCGCCAGTATTGCCAATTCGGTTTAATATGATTTTATCGACGAACATATAGGATACGATTGTAACAAAGAGACTAAATGAAATAATTTGGACGAATGTTGCAGGGAAAAATAAAGCGAGTCCAATACTAAATGCGATAATGCACGATATAAACTTAATAAGAACTACAGTAAAACCATTCAATATTTACACCTCCGATTTATACATAGTTTTACAATAAATTTAGGAGTTCATACATTGTAACAAATATATTTACATAAAACTTTTTCACGTTCGTTTTTTGTCTAAATATTAAAAAAACAAAGAAAAAATGTTATAGTAAAATGAGAGTATATGACATTTTTAGGTAAGGGGGAATCCATGGTGTGGATTACTTCAGAAGTAGAAATTCCAGATGAGTTAATTGATCATCTTGAACAAGGAAAGTTAGTACTATTTGTTGGAGCGGGAGTTTCTATGAAAGGGAAATCAAACTTACCGAATTTTGATGATCTAGTTGATGAAATTGCGAAAACGTTATATGTGGAAACACGTGAAATAACAGAACCACATGATTATTATCTTGGTAAAATTGCGAAAACAAAAGACGTACATCAAGTTGCAAGAGATTTAGTTCATACTGAAAAATCAAAGCCGAATCCGCTTCATTATGCGATTCCGAGGCTGTTTCCTTTAGATACAGAAGTCCGCATTGTAACGACAAATTTTGATCGGCATTTTACAACTGCGATGAAAGAAATGAATAGAGAATTAAACGTATATTACGCACCTGCGTTACCTACAGGTCGAGCGTTTAAAGGACTCGCTTACATACATGGCAATATAGAACAAGAGAAAGAAGCATTAATATTAACAGATGGTGATTTTGGAAGGGCTTACTTGACGGAAGGATGGGCAAGAAGATTTTTAGTTGATTTATTCTCGAATTATACCGTTTTATTCGTTGGATATAGCCATAATGACCCAGTAATGAAATATTTAGCGACGGGTTTACCGCCAAGTACAAGGCGTTATGCATTTGTTGCACAAGGGGAAAATACGTACCACTGGGAGCATTTGGGAATACGGCCGATTGTATATCCGAATAAAGGCAATAATCATCAATCGCTCGTTAAAGCAGTGAAGCGATGGTCGGAATTAATGGGAGATAATTATATTACAAAACGAATGCGCATTCGTGACATAGTAACAGTTCCACCATCAGTAGAGCAGGAACAATTATCATACATAAAGCAATCCATAAAAAAAATTGAAACAGTCCGCTACTTTGTTGAATTTGCTCATGATTATGAATGGGTGGAATGGCTTGAAGCAGAAGGGAAATTACAAAATTTATTTTTAGTTACATCAAATGATAATGAGGTAGATGAACTACTTGCAGAATGGTTAGTGGAACAATTTCTGTTTAGTCATCAAAAAGAATTATTTCAATTAATTTTTAAAAATCATTCTAAACTATCTCCGTTATTATGGAAAACAATTTGTAGCTACTTAAACGAGACGAAAATTGAGATGGACCCGTTGTTGTTTGCAAGATGGACACTTCTTTTATTAGAAACAGCTGAAAAAGATAGTAAATCAATTGAAAAAATTTCTTACTTACTGCAAAAATGTTCTTTTCCTGAGCATAAAGAGATTGCTTTATTGTTATTAACGTTTATTTTGGATGGAAAGCTTAAGTTGAAGCGGGAAAGAAAATGGGGAAATGATACACAAGAATCGATAGAACTTGAGGAATCGAGTCGTTTACCATTGTCTACATTTTCTTATGTGGAGCAAATGTGGAATGAGAAAATGAAACCGTATATTTCCTATTATGCCGTACCAATTATGATGATGGGAATAGAAAAGATGCGACTGTTATCACTACGACAAACGGCTTTGAAAAAAAAGGATAAGGAAGATGCTGAAAAAGAGTTTCAGCAAAATGATCTTGCCTTTTTAATTCAAATTGTAAAAGAGTGTTTAGCTTATTTATGTGAAAACAATGAGAAAAAAGCAAATTATTATATTACAGAAATGATAGAAGCAAACAGCGTGCTTCAGACCCGAATTGCAATTGATGCAATGAATAAAAACATATTTGTTAGCGCTGATAACAAAATAAAATGGCTGTTACATGAAGGACTTCTTTTAGATGTCACGTATAAACACGAAGTTTTTCAACTTATAAAAAATCATTTCGCATCTTCTCTAGAAAAAACAAAGGAAGAAGTCATTCAGATTGTACTGAAAGACCTTGCAGAGGAGAGAGCATTTGATGTTTGTTTCGTATTAGATTTATTGTTCACTTGTGATTCAAATAGTCCATCTACAGCAAAAGGTTATGAGGTAATGAAGCAAAAACATCCTCACTTTCATTCTGAGCGATACAGTGTACAAAAGAAAGAAACCGCAGAACAAAGTATTACTTGTAATGTAACTGCTGATGGATTATTACAGCTGAAAGACGATGAAATTATGAAACAAGTTCGGCAATTTTCTCAAGACGGAGTTTTTGAACAACGTCATTTTTTAGAGATGTTATCGAAAGCATGTAAATTGAATATAGAATGGAGTATTTCATTTGCTTATCAATTAGTTAGTATGCATGAAATAAGTAATGAAGTATGGTTTGTTTGTATTAGAGAGTGGCGAAATAACCGAGGACTGACAAATGAACAAATCCAAAAAGTTATTCCGCTATTGCAGAAATTTGTTAGAAATACTGCTTTTCATTGGTTAATAAGTAGTTTTCTATATGAAATTAGTAATCGATTAGAGGAGCTAGAGGAAAATAGCATACGCAATGTGAAACGGTTTGCTTTTTCGGTATTCCCTCAAGTAATGAAAAGTGATACAGATTTTAAGCTTGGAAAACAAGATTTTTACAATGAATCAATCCAGCATCCTGTTGGAAAAATGACAGCTGTATTATTAAAACTGTTATCATATGATCATTTATACGATCGAAACGTGTATGAATATTTATTTTTATTTGAAGAACAAGTAAGAGTTAGTTCAGAGCGGACAAATTACATGTTAGCTCGTTTAGTAGCAGATATAACATTTCTTTATCATATTGAGAAGCAATGGTGCCGAAAATATTTGTTACCGTACTTAGATTTAAAGAAGGAAAATGAGATTACGAAATATGCATGGGCAGGCTTATGTTACACGCAAATCAATTTGCCTTTATTTACAGAAATGAAGCGATTTATTAAGTATGCGGTAGAACATTTGGAAGTATTGCATCCGCATACGAGGGAAGCTTTCTTGAAATGGCTTAGTTTTGTATTTATTAAATGTGTACTGTATTGGGAGCAAAAAACAGATTGGTTATACCCGTTGCTTATACAAGAAAATGAAGAAAATAAAATTAAATTTATGCAGTTTTTATGCTATTACGTCAAAACGTTAAGTGTAAAAGAACAACAAAAATTTTGGACAGCTTGGCTCAGTATATTTTTGCGAGAGCGACCGAAAATGGGTGAAATCACAGCTAGAGAATATGTAATGCTTTTACGCATTATTTTATTTATGGATGAAATAGTAGAAAGAGGATTATCGATAATATGTAAATCATTTTCGGACATGGGTGGAAAAGGGAATCAAACGGAGATAAAACAGTTATTGAACGAAATACTTGAAAAGACAGAGCGTATAAAAATGTCCAAAGATTTGTATGCAAATGTATTTTTTACTTTACTGCAAACGCTTCAGGAAGCCGATTTACTTGAAACGGAAATCATTCGAATAAAAGAAGTATTAATCCGGTACGGAGTAGAAAAGTATGTATTAAATGCAATAGATAATGAGATAATTCGCATCGGAATTGTTATGGAGAATTTACAAGAAGAAATGTAGGACGAAAGTGGAATTTTAAAAAATATATAAAAAGTTGTTGACAGTGTTTTGAAAAGCGTTCTATAATACGAATCATACTTATTCAATTTCAAAAAACATTTGAATAAACAAAGTGCAATGAAGAGATCACAGTAGTGGTTAGTCTTACTGTAACAGAGAGCTGGTGGTTGGTGTGAACCAGTACAGGGATAATCATGAATTACAGTCTTGGAGCATCTTTTTCGTAGTAAAGATAGTTTTGTCTTTATGAAGAAAAAGCGGTCAATTGATCGTTAACAGTGAAGAGAGGTAGACGGAAATTTAGTCTACAACTAGGGTGGTACCGCGATAAATATCGTCCCTACTGATTTATTCAGTAGGGACTTTTTGTATTTTAGTGGCCCAACTTGAAAATTAAATATACATGCGTTGAAAGGAAAAGCAGTAGTTGTTGTTTCCCTGTAACAGAGAGCTGGTGGTTGGTGTGAACCAGTACAAAAACAAGAGCGAATTACAGTCCTAGAGCATCTTTTTCGTAGTAAAGATAATATTGTCTTTATGAAGGGAAAGACGGTCAGATGATCGTTAACAATGAAGAGAGGTAGACGAAAGAAGTCTACAACTAGGGTGGTACCGCGATAAATATCGTCCCTACTGATTGAATCAGTAGGGATTTTTTGTACAAAAAAGTGGGTTTTTATCTAGTAGATAGTGTCCTTATAGT
>NZ_JAKUFT010000114.1:0-10326 GCF_022663605.1 Bacillus cereus group sp. BfR-BA-01379 | reverse complement strand
AAATTTCCTCCTTCATATTTTCATAAGCCGCTCCTTTCTTTTTGAAAGAAGCTGGCTCTCAATTTTATTTTTTATAAACCTTTGTTGCTTCCATTCTTTGCATTGGCGTCTCGTTCTGAACGAGCCACTTCCACTTTTTTTATAATCCAGTTCCAGTGGCTAAAACAGTCGGTCGTTTTACCCCTTCCTGTGAGGCAAAAAGCGCCTCTTCGTCAGGGCTTCCAACGCCCTCCTGTTCTGAGCGAGCCACTTCTACTTTTTATAGTAATTCAAACACTCCTGCTGCTCCCATTCCGCCGCCGATACACATTGTTACGATACCGAATTGTTGGTTGCGGCGTTTCATTTCGTGAATAAGGGATAGTGTTAGTTTTGCTCCTGTACAGCCAAGTGGGTGTCCAAGTGCGATTGCACCGCCGTTTACATTTACTTTCTCTTCATCTAAACCAAGTTCACGAATAACTTGGATTGATTGAGAAGCGAATGCTTCATTTAGTTCGAATAGGCCAATATCAGATAGCTCTAAGCCAGCTAATTTTAATGCTTTTGGAATTGCTGCAATTGGGCCGATTCCCATTACTTCTGGTGGTACGCCAGCTACTGCAAATGAACGGAATTTCGCAAGTGGCTTCATGCCATCACTCACTGCTTTTTCACGATCCATTAATAGTACAGATGCTGCACCGTCACTCATTTGTGAAGAGTTACCAGCTGTTACAGAACCGCGAACGTTAAATGCTGGACGTAATTTACCTAAAATGTCTAGCGACGTTTCTGCTCTTACACCTTCGTCTTGTGCAAAAATGATTGTTTCTTCTTGCAATTTGTTATTTGATCCAACAGTTCGTAACGTTACATCTACAGATACTGTTTCATCAGCAAAGTTCCCTGCAGCTAATGCTTTCGCAGCACGTTGATGACTTCTTACTGCAAATGCATCTTGTTCTTCACGAGAAATTCCATATTTCACAGCAACTTGCTCTGCTGTATGTCCCATGCCCATATAATATTCTGGAGCTGCTTCTACAAGGCGACTATTTGGACGAACAACGTGTCCCATCATCGGAACTAAACTCATTGATTCCGCTCCGCCTGATAATACCGCTTCCGAGTGACCAAGCATAATACGCTCTGCTCCGTAAGCAATACTTTGTAAACCTGAAGAACAGTAACGGTTAATCGTAATAGCTGGAACATCGTAAGAAAGTCCTGCTAATCCGCCGATATTACGAGCCATGTTTAAACCTTGCTCTGCTTCTGGCATCGCACAACCGAAAATTAAATCATCGATTGGTCCTTCATAATTCGCACGCTTTAACGTTTCCTTTACTACTAACGCCCCTAAATCGTCAGGACGAACTGTTTTTAATGAACCCCTCTTTGCTTTTCCAATTGGTGTTCTTGCTCCCGCAACAATGACAGCTTCTCTCATGAACGATATCTCCCCTCGTTATTAGTTACGTAATGGCTTTCCTTTTACAAGCATGTGCTGCATTCTTGCTTGTGATTTCATCTCACTTACTAAGCTAATAAATGCTTCACGTTCTACATCTAATAAATACTGCTCATCAACTTCTGTTCCGTACGGCACTTTTCCGCCCGCAATGACATATGCAAGTTTCTTCGCAATGTGAAGATCATGTTCAGAAATGTAACCTGATAAATGCATTGCTTCTGCACCAAGTACAAGAGTTGCATATCCTGTTTCACCAACAACTGGTATCTTTTTACGAATCGGCGCTTTATAGCCAGCTTCATATAAAGCAAGTGCTTTTTGTTTCGCATCATATAGTAAGTGATCACCATTCACACTAATACCGTCTTTATCGCCTAAGAAGTTGTTCGATGCAGCTTCTTGTGCTGATGTAGAAACTTTCGCCATCGCTACAGATTCGAATACTTTATTCGCAACTTTTTGCAGATCAAACTCTACACCGTTTGGCATTTTGTTTAAGTGTTTAATGTATAGCTCTTTATTACCGCCTCCGCCAGGGATTAAGCCAACACCAACTTCTACTAAGCCCATATACGTTTCGCTAGAAGCTTGAATGCTCGCTGCTGGTAAGCAAACTTCTGTACCTCCGCCAAGCGTCATACCATATGGTGCTGCTACAACTGGCTTAGAAGAGTATTTAATTTTCGTCATTGCATCTTGGAAGTTTTTCACAACCAACTCAATTTCAAAGTAGTTGTCATCTTGTGCTTCCATTAAGATCATTGCTAAGTTCGCACCAACGCAGAAGTTCTTCGATTGGTTACCGATAACAAGACCTTTATAATTCTTTTCTACTTCATCAACAGCGTAGTTAATCATTTGCGTAATATCCATACCAATTGCATTGCTCTTCGAATGGAATTCTAAGCAAAGGATGCCGTCACCTAAATCAATTAAGCTCGCTCCGCTATTTTTCTTTAATACGCCATTTTTCGCTTTTAATTGTTTAAGAGAAATTGCCTTTTTATTGCGTTCAATTGGCTTATATTCGCCATTATGGTAATAGTAGCTCTCTCCGTTATCATGTTTATAGAAAGTAGTGAAACCTTTCTCTACCATTTCTTTCACCCAAGTCGGAACAACTGCGCCGTTTTCTTCCATCTTTTGAACAGACTTTTCAACGCCAATTGCATCCCAAACTTCAAATGGTCCTTGCTCCCAGCCAAAGCCCCACTTCATCGCTTGGTCAATTGCAACGATATCGTCAGCAATTTCTTTATGAAGTTTTGCAGAGTATAAAAGAGTCGGTGTAATGATGTTCCATAACAACTCTCCTGCACGGTCTTTCGCGTATACAAGCGCTTTCAATTTATTTGATAAACCTTTTTCTTGTTTACTTAACTCGATAGATGCAGCTTTTAATTTTTTGCGAGCTTCGTACTCCATCGTTTCAGGATTCAATTCTAAAATTTCTTTTCCTTGTTTTAAGAAGAAGCCTTGACCTGTTTTACTTCCAAGCCATTTTTTATCAAGCATGTCATGCATGAAAGCTGGTACTTTAAATACATCACGCTCTTCTTCTTGTACGTTTTCATATACGTTATTTGCAACGTGTACGAATGTATCTAAACCGACAACATCTAATGTACGGAACGTTGCGCTCTTCGGACGACCGATAAGTGGGCCTGTTACAGAATCAACTTCTCCAATACTATAGCCGCGTTTTATCATCTCTTGAAGAGTTACTAATAAACCGTACGTACCGATGCGGTTTCCAATAAAGTTTGGTGTGTCTTTTGCGATAACAACGCCTTTTCCAAGAACGTCTTCGCCAAATAGTTTCATGAAGCTTAATACTTGTGGATCTGTTTCTTTCGTCGGTATTACCTCTAGAAGTTTTAAATATCGTGGTGGGTTAAAAAAGTGTGTCCCTAAGAAGTGTTTCTGGAAGTCGTCTGAACGACCTTCTGCCATTTTTTCAACTGAAATGCCTGACGTATTCGAGCTTACAATAGAACCCGGTTTACGAACAGCATCTACTTTTTCAAATAGTTTCTTTTTAATATCTAAGTTTTCAACTACTACTTCAATAATCCAATCAACATCAGCTAGACGCTCAAGATCATCTTCTAAGTTACCTGCTTCAATCAGTGCTAGATTTCCTTTCACTGTCAGAGGAGCTGGTTTTTGCTTTAATAGTTTTTGTACAGCCGTATTACTAAAACGATTTCTCACACTTTTATGTTCTAATGTAAGTCCCTTCGCTTCCTCTTCTTTTGTTAGCGCAGGTGGTACAATATCAAGCAATAATGTCGGAATACCAATATTAGCTAAGTGTGCCGCAATCCCCGAACCCATTACGCCTGAACCTAGAACAGCAGCCTTTTTAATTTGGAACATCCAATTCTCCCCCTATTCTTGAATGAATGCTCATTCAATTTTTCGACATAAGTCGCAATCAATGAGTGAGCCTCTACTAATAAATATATGATACAGTTTGAATTTTCGCAATATATTTATTGATAAAATTTTCTGAAATAAATATTTTTCTTTTATTTGCCCATGCTATATGTATGTATTTTCTTCACTCAAATACACTTTTCCTTTTTATAATCTGACGAAACTGGAGGAATATATATGGCAAAACTTAAGAAGAACCCTTCAAAAGCTGGAATTAGCGCAGCAAGTGTAACTGGAAATGCAGGTCCGCATAATCACGGTGTGGAAAAGGGCCGTCAAGGTAATAACCAACAATACAAGAAGCATAATATGGGCGAAAAATAACGGTATATTTTTGGGCAGAAAACGTGGCATAATGGGTAATGGCTGCTTTTTCTGCCCAATTTATTTGTACATATGGAAAACAAAAGAGGGAACGATGATGAAACGAACAATAGTTATGATTGTAATGATTGCTACACTATTTACAGGGATGATTTTCTTCTCTTACGCACAAAGACAACAAGCTGTAAGAGCTGATCAACCTAGCATTACTGGGCAATACGCCATTACAATTGATGCAGACACAGGTGAAGTCTTGTATGGAAAACGAGAAGACGAACGCTCTTATCCGGCTAGTATAGCCAAAATGATGACGACCCTTCTCTTACTAGAGAATGTAAAAGAAGATGAAGAAATTACGATTACAGAGAACGCAATTAAAACAGAAAGTCAAAGTAAGAAAATTAAACTTCGTGCTGGGGAAAAGTTAAAGCGTGATGAGGCATTAAAACTGATGCTTATCATTAGTGCAGACCCAATAGCCGAATCAATCGCAGAACATATCGCAGGATCAAAAAATGAATTTGTAAAAATGATGAATGCTAGAGCGAAGGAACTTGGTACAAAGCATGCGACTTTCAAAAACGCAAGTGGCGCTGATGCACTCGGAAATAAAGTATCACCTTACGACATTGCTATGATTACGAAAGAGGCATTAAAGTACCCAGTTGTTTTAGAATATATGAATTCAACACGTACAACTCTACATACTTCAGAACGCTCTCCAAACATCGCAAACTATGGACGAGAAGAACTATATGACGATCCATATGCAATTGGAAGTAAAAGCGGTCTATCAGCACTCGGAAAATATACGGTCGTAACAGTGGATGAAAAAGACGATAAACGCGTCATTAATGTTGTATTATCTTCTTCTCGCACGCAACTATATCCTGATACGAAGAAAATGGCACATTACGCATTTCAGCAATTAAAATAACCAAGGAGTATTTTCTCCTTGGTTATTTTTTAACCATACCTTTTAATACGAACGCAACGTTTGCTGGACGTTCTGCTAGACGGCGCATGAAGTAGCCATACCAGTCGTTTCCATAAGGCACATAAACACGCATTTTGTAACCTTCTTTTACTAGCTCAAGTTGACGCTCATTACGAATACCATATAACATCTGGAATTCAAATTGGTCTCTTGGAATATTGTGTTCTTCGGCAAGTTTTTTCGTATATTCAATAATCGCTTCGTCATGTGAAGCAATTGCAGTATAATTTCCATTTAATAAGTGCATTTTTATAATTTTTTTATAGTTATCATCTACATCTTTCTTATCCGGGAACGCCACCTCTTCAGGTTCTTTATAAGCTCCTTTTACAAGACGTAAATTAGGACTATAAGCATTTAATTCTTCCATATCTTTTTCTGTACGATAAAGGTAGGCTTGAATAACTGTACCAATATTATCGTATTCAGATTTTAATTGTTTAAAGATCTCAATTGTTTTCCCGCAGCGCGTATAGTCTTCCATATCAATTGTAATAAACACACCATTTTCTTTTCCAGCTTCTAAAATACGGCGCATATTGTTCATTACGATTTCATCAGAGATATCTAATCCCATAGAAGTCATCTTTAAAGAAAGCTGCGAATTAAGACCTTCTCTTCCAATTGCACGAATCGCTTCAATCGATTCGCTAGCCATTTCATTTGCTTCCGCTTCGTTATCAACGAATTCACCTAAATAATCGATTGTTACACAAAGACCTTGCTTATTTAATGCTTTAATTGCAGCTGTCGCTAATTCAATCGTTTCCCCTGCGACAAAGCGACCTGCACCAAAGCGTAAACCGTACTTTTTAGCCAGTTTTGTTAGCGCTTTATTTTTTGACAAGAAAAGAAACGAATTTCGCATTAATTGTTCCATGTAATTCACCCCTATGACTGTGATTTATCTGTTTTTTACCCCTCTTCAAAATTATATCATTGTTTAAAATTATTGGATACAAATAATTATTTAGATAATTTATAAAATACTATAAAAACATTTAAAACCCTATATTTCCGCTTATAAATATGCAGGAAATATTTTTCGACATTTAGAAAAAACGAATTTACTAGGCACAAAATAAGCATGTCGAAAATATTCGACATGCTTATAAAACCCTTTATATTCTATGTAAATTATATAAGGATATTAATACAGAAAACTTGAGATTATATTTATCTCAAGTTTTGTTATTGCTCATTTCTCTTCTCTTCATTAAGCCTTTTAATATCTGTAATTAACTGTACCATCTCTTCTTTCGCATCAGGGTAAGTCTCATTCCAATGCTTCACTAAAGCTGGCATCGTCTTTGCTATGTAAGAATACAGCGCCCACTTCTGCACCTGTTCTTTTCTCTCATCATTGCTCTCTCCAAGTAATAGCTCCGTGTATTTCTCTAACAACCCATCAAATTGTTCGTTAAACTTTTCACTCATTTTATCTACCTCCTATATGAAAAAAGCAGCGAAGATCGCTGCTTTTTCTTATAATTTTGATCGAACAGAGTTTAATTTCTTCTCCATTGTGCTTACTTTATCACGACGATCATCGATACGAATTGTTGTCGCAACACGCTGTGCACCTTTCGTATATGGAACTTCATGCATTTGTTGAATAACTTCTAGAATGACAGGAAGATCTCCTTCAATAATTGTATTCATTGGTGTTAATTGATACTTCACGCGATCTGCATTTTTCTCTAGCACCTTTTGTACTTCTGCTACATATTCACTAACACTTGGATTACCTGTTCCTACTGGAATAATCGATACGTCAACAATTGCCATAGTAGTCTTCCTCCTATACTTGCTTCTTATATATCCATTGTCTATTTTACCGAAATACTCATCATTTTACTAATTTGTTATTCCTCTATTTTAAATTGCTCAACTAATCTTTCTAAGTCGCTCATGTGCTCCGTCAAGCTTTCCATCGTATGAGCTACCTTTTCTAGATGATTCACTTGAGATTCAGTTGCAGCATTTACCTCTTCCGAAACAGCTGCGCTTTCTTGACTCGTACCAGCAATTGTATGCATTACCGCTGTAATTTCTCCTTGCTCGTAACCGATGTTATGTACCTCTTCTACAATTTGTTCCACCGAAGTACTAATCGTATTTACAACTGACATAATTGTGCGGAATTCCGTTTCTGCCTCTGTCGTAACTTTATTTTGTATATCCGCAATATCTTTCAATTTACTTACAACTTCTACAACACGTCTTACCTCTACTTGTACATCACCAATCATCGTCGCAATTTCTACTGTTGCATCTTTTGATTGTTCCGCTAATTTCCGAACTTCTTCAGCAACAACAGCAAACCCTTTACCTTGTTCACCTGCACGTGCCGCCTCAATTGAAGCATTTAAAGCAAGTAAATTCGTTTGATCCGAAATACCTTTTATAAGCTCTACAACATTTTGAATCGACCCAACTCTTTGCTCTAACTTTCCGGAGGCTTCCTCTGTATGAACAACAATCGAAGATGATTGGCCCCTCGTACGAACTAAATTACGCATCGTATTTAATCCTTGCTTAGATGCCTCTTCAGCTTTGCCAGCCACTCCTTTTATTTCACCAACGGAGTGATTCATTTGTTCCACTGACTGCGCCATATTCTCGAGCTGTTCTGAAACTTCATCGACACTATTAGCAAGAGTAGACGCTCCTCCGCTCACATCATCCATTGCACCTGAAACTTCTCTACTAGCCGCTACAGTTTCATTCGTTAAATAATGTAGATTATTCGTTGATTGCTGCACTGTTGATACACTATTTTTAATTTTACTTACCATTTCATTCATTTGCTCAACCATATGATTAAAATGATTCGTCAGTTCTCCAACTTCATCCTTACTTGTCACTTTCATTTGCAACGTTAAATCACCTTCTGCTACTTTTTGAACGTGATTCTTTAATAGTTGCAGCGGTCTCGCTAATCTTCTTGAGAACAAGTATGAAGCTACGATTCCAACTAATAAGCTAATACATGCCATTATAAGGACTGTATTTCTCGTACTATTCAATAGCCCATCAATCGTTTCTTTTGGATAAAAGATTCCTATTTTCCATTTCATCAAATCAAATGACTGACTATAAACAACTACATCTTCACCTTTTAATGTAGTGACAGCATATTTTGTTACCTCTTTATTTAAACTCTTCACAAGTGGCTCTTTCGAAACATCTTTTCCTATTTTCTCTGGGTAAACAAGAGCCATACTTTTATCATTTATAATAAACATTTCTCCGCCATTATTGTATTGAATATTATGAAGTAACTTCTGAATTGTTCCAAGTGATACATCCATCGCAACAACACCTAATACAGATCCATCTTGAGCTGTAATGGCTTTAGAAACTCCCACGCTTAACTTACCTGTTGCAATTTCGTACATAGGTTGTCCCCAGTGAACCTTTTTCACATCGGCTTCTGAGTCTTTATACCATGGTCTTGTCGTTGGATCATATCCTTCTGGCACTTGTCCACCTTCAGCAAGATTGGCACTTAATGTTTTTTTATCTTTCGTACCAATATATAAGTCTAAAATACCAGGATGATTCTTTTTGTACTCCGAAAACTCTTTCGTCAAAAAGGCTTCTTCTTCTGGAGTAACTCCGTCTTGAAGTATATTACGAACCATCTCACTGTTCGCATAATATCCCATATCTTCATCCGTTCTTTGAACAAATGTCGTAAGTTGCTCTGTCACAAGATCCATCGTATTTTGAGAATACTGGTCTAAGGAGCGCACTTCCTTCTCTTTCTGTAATTGATACATAGCTGTACCTAATATTACAAACATCATAGAAATAAGCACCGAAAATACTACCGCAATTTTTAAACGTAAACTTCTCAACATCTTCCCCAATGCATCCCCTTCTCGTTGTATTATAATCATATTAATCACTATATTAAGTATAATGGATAAAATTAAAAAATTGAAATTAATTCTCATCTCAATTTGAGTAGAAAACCTACTACCACTTGTGCAAAAACAAATAGTTCATTATCCTTAATCTATATCATCTCATTCGTTCGGAGGGAACTATGTTACAAAAATTCGGTTTCTCACAGTATGAAAGCCAAGCTTATGAAGTTGTCGTATCAAGCAACGAACCACTAGATGCTACAACAATTGTGAAGCACTCTGGTGTTCCAAAAGCAAAAATATATGAAGTGCTAGCACGCCTAATCGATAAAGGCATGGTAATGGATTCTGTTTCTGAAAAGAAAAAGCTGTATACAGCATTACCACTCAAGCTAGCAATTGAAAAATTAACGACAGAATTTCAATCAAATATTAAAGAATTAGAAACAAATATATCGAAAAAATCATTTACAGATGACCGTGTGTGGAGCTTAAAAATGCAATCTTCTATTCGAGTTCAAAGTAAAGAACTCATCGAAAGTGCAAAAGAATCGATTCGTATTTCAGCTTGGAATGATACTCTTTTAGAATATCTTCCTTCATTAGAAGAAAAAGCAAAACAAGGTGTCAAACTCGAGTCCCTTATAGTTGGGCAAGTAGAAACAGAGTTAGAAAACATGCATTTTCTAATCCCAACTGAAGAACCTAACGCATTAGAACGCTACTTGCTGCTCATCGTTGACGACCGCGAAATTTTATTTGCTGGTGTAGAGCAAGAGTCATGGCAAGCGATGAAAACAATGTCACAACCTTTCGTAAAGTTCTTTACAGAATTTTTCTATCACGACGTTGCACTTGCAAAAATTACAGAGAAGCATCTGGATCTCTTCATGCAAGATGAGGAAATTAAGAGTTTGTTGAGGAAATTGAGATACTAAAAAAACGCCTCTATTACAAGGCGTTTTTTTTCTACATTTCTTTTCTATTTTTCACCCTTAACACATAAGCACCAGCAATAATAAAGCCAATTCCTAAAACGAATAAAACCGTAAATTCATTGCCAACGCCGCCAGTAGCTGGTAAACGCACTTCATTATGAGTATTAGGTTGTTGCATTGGCTTCACATCAGCGGATGGTTTCACTTCTCCACTCGGTGTTGGCTTATTTGGCTTAGAAGGAAATGATGCCTTTTCTTCTTTCTTATTTTTTACAATATGTTTAATAATTTCTCCAT
>NZ_JAKUFT010000113.1:0-10435 GCF_022663605.1 Bacillus cereus group sp. BfR-BA-01379 | reverse complement strand
GATGTTATCGTAATAAAAGGATGATTTGTCTTATTAAGAAGAAGAGCTAGTCTATAGCATCCCAAAACAAAAATGTAGAATATTTGTTTTGGGGTATTTTCTTTTCTTAGAGGGGTAGGTAATAGTTGATTTTAGAAAAATATAAAAATCGAGTTGACATTTACAACTACTCAGTCATACAATGTAGAAGTAGTAGGTGATACTGAGTAGCGTTGTTTCTCAAAATATTTTCAGTAAACGATAGGTAATAGCGGATTTTAGAAAAATTTTGAAAATCAGTTGACATTCACAGCTACTTAGTCGTACAATGTAGTTGTAATAAGTAATACTGAATAGTGTGATTTCACTCAAAAACTATTCAGTAAAAATTCGCCTTAGTACTCTGTGATACTGAATATAAGTCAGACAGAATAGGGGGTAAAGGAGGATCAGGATATGGAAAATTTAACTGAAATGCTGAAAGGTTCACTGGAAGGGTGTGTGCTGGAAATCATTAGCCGCCGAGAAACGTATGGCTATGAGATTACCCGCCACCTGAATGATCTTGGGTTTACTGAAGTTGTAGAAGGGACGGTTTATACTATCCTCGTACGATTAGAAAAGAAAAAGCTTGTGAATATTGAAAAGAAACCATCAGATATGGGACCGCCTCGTAAGTTTTATTCATTAAATGAGGATGGCCGTCAGGAGCTTGAATTGTTTTGGAAAAAATGGGATTTTGTATCTTCAAAAATTAACGTCTTGAAGTCAAACTAGCTTCATAATATAAAATGTTTCGGCCCATAATTGGAGAGTTTCTTGTTCTGCTTTATAAAAAAGGAGGAAAATAAGATGTTGGAAATGTTTAAAAAATTAATTGGTGATAAAAAAGAATACAAAATGATGATGGCACGTGTTGCAGCACTACCGGAAGACTATCAGTTTGTGTTTAAGAAAATTCAAAACTACATGTGGAATTTCTCAGCAGGAAACGGGATGGATATGCTACACATACAGTATGAATTAATCGATTTGTTTGAAGCTGGTGCAGCGGAAGGCAGACAAGTGCTTGATATTACTGGGGAGGACGTAGCATCATTTGCTGACGAACTAGTGGCAAACGCTAAAACGTATGTCTCTAAGTATCGTGAAGATTTGAATGAAAGTATTATGAAGAAATTGAGAAAAAAATAAATGCAATTAGTAATACCGACTGATTAGCTGGTTACAAATGTGGATTGCCGCCATCGCTATTCAGTTCTATTTTCACACCACTACTAAGTAGTACAGATTATCAGTGATACTAAATAGAGGTTGTAGGTAACCTATTTTAATAAGGGGGAAAAAGTATGAGCAACGCAGCGATTTCTGTAAAAGGGTTAAAAAAATCTTTTAAAGATAAAGAAGTCTTAAAGGGAGTGGATTTTGAGGTGCAGCGTGGTGAAATTTTCGCGCTGCTAGGTTCAAATGGAGCGGGAAAGACGACAACAGTCAATATCCTTTCGACGTTAATGAAACAAGATGATGGTGAAGTAAGTATTTGCGGTTTTGACGTCCAGCGTCAATCAGATCATGTTCGTCAAAGCATCAGTTTGACAGGACAGTTCGCAGCTTTAGACGGCATGCTTACTGGGAGGGAAAACTTGATAATGATCGCCAAGTTACGTGGTGTTTCTAGTCCCGCCCAAGTCGCTGACAATTTACTTGCAAGATTTAGCCTGACAGATGCGGCCAACCAAAGGGCAGATCAGTATTCAGGCGGGATGAAGCGCCGGCTTGATATCGCGATGAGTTTGATCGGGGCGCCAGCAGTTATTTTTCTTGACGAACCAACGACTGGACTTGATCCGGAAGCACGGATCGAAGTGTGGGATACAGTCAAGGAACTTGCCGGCAGCGGTACAACGATCTTGCTCACAACTCAGTACTTGGAGGAAGCTGAACAACTGGCTGACCGTATCGCTATTTTGCATGGCGGAAAAATTATCACGACGGGTACTCTTACTGAACTGAAAGAGATGTTCCCGCCAGCAAAAGTAGAGTATATCGAGAAGCAGCCAACATTGGAAGAAATTTTCCTTGCGATTATCGGTAAAAAGGAGGAGATGTAAATGAAAAGCAAAACAGGGGTATTACTAGGGCGCTTAATGCGCAATATTATGCGAAGTCCAGATACAATTATTACAGTAGCGATTACACCGATTATGATGATGCTATTATTTGTCTACGTGTTTGGCGGTGCAATAAAGACAGGAACGGATAACTACGTTAATTATTTATTGCCGGGAATTTTGCTAATGGCTATCGCATCCGGTGTAGCTTACACTTCTGTACGATTATTTACGGATGTAAAGAGTGGGCTGATGGCACGTTTCATTACGATGCCTATTAAGCGCTCATCGATATTGTGGGCTCACGTTTTAACCTCTCTTGTTGCTAATGTGCTTACTATCGTGGTGGTTATTCTTGTTGCACTCTTAATGGGTTTCCGTTCAAGTGCTAATATGCTAGATTGGCTTGCAGTAGCTGGAATACTGGGGATGTTTACGTTAGCACTCACATGGCTAGCTATCATTCCAGGGCTGAAAGCGAAGTCTATGGAAGGGGCGACAGCTTACTCGTACCCGCTAATTTTTCTTCCATTTATTAGTTCAGCCTTCGTACCTACTGAAACGATGCCTAAAATTGTTCGTGCGTTTGCTGAGAATCAGCCTGTAACTTCAATCGTGAATGCGATTCGTGCCCTTTTATATGAAGGTACTGTTGGCAACGATATATGGATTGCACTCGCTTGGTGCGTAGGCATCATGATCATCTCTTATTTTTTCGCTAGTAAAGCATTTAAACGTCAGTTAGGATAAGTGAATTAAGTCACTCGAAATCATATATATTTGAAAAAGCACGGGAGGTTTTCCGTGCTTTTATTATGTATTGTGCTCTCACGGTAAAAAATATGGGCAACTGTTAACGAATTAAACTCAATATTTTTGATTTAACGGATTATCGCTCAAGGGCAATATAAGGATAGTCGCTCTTGTAAATCGTTTAATACTTCTTCAGGCATTTTCCTGATCGTAATATCCTTTCCTAGGAAAAGCAGCCAATTTGCTATCCCTGTCACTTCATCGGAATTATTAACATCGATAAATATTTTTAAAATGGCTGTAGATTGGTAAGGATTTGTGTAAGATATTGAAACTTTGAAAGGGTGGTATTTTTTGAACTGGGCAATCGCTTTCGGCCCAAGTTCAAGTACAAGATTAATTACTTCGTCCTTCCTACTTAGTTTTTCTAAAATCTTTTTTTTACTTAACCTTTTTTTCGTCGTGTATGGTTCAATATTGATGAGGTCATCGACAGGAAAAATCAGCTTCTTTTCTTCTTTTAAGTCAAATCCTTCAATGATCCAATGGCTTTTTTCTTGATAAAGGTGTAATAGATAAATTGGATAAGACTTGATTTCTTCTTCTTTGACGGTAATCAATAAATGTCTATCCGAAAGAAGGATTTGGATGAGTTTTTCTAACATAGGGTGTGGGAGGTCAGAAAGCTCCAGTAGATCGGGATTATGAGGGTTAGTCCCTTCAAAAAGAAAAAGTTGATTTAAAAGAACAAGGTCATCTTGCTGGGTTTCTGAAATGAGACCTAGTAGTTTTTCGGCTAAAGATTGGCGACTTTTTAAATAGGGAAGTTGTTGGTTTCTTGTAGCCATAAAGGCAATAAAAAGAGCTTTGACTTCGTTATCAGTAAAGCGAACAACGGGCAGGATAGAATTATGCATGACAAAATAGCCACCAGTTCTCCCAACTTCAGCGACAAGTGGCATGCCCATAGCTTCAATTTCTCTAATATCTCTAATAGCTGTCGATCGTGATATGTTAAATTCTCGTATGATTTCATTAATTGTAAAGTGGGAGCGATTGTTGATATACCGCATAATTGTATTAATCCGTTCAACTTTTTTCATTGGAGTCTCCTAAACAGTATCATTTTTTGACATGATTTAAAGTTATTATAAACTCATCAGATGAAAAGATAAATCGTTTGATTCATTTTAAAAAAAGGAAGGTATTGAATATGAAAAATTATACGATAGAAGAAAAAGATAGCTTTATTGTGTTAGGTATTGGAACTGAAATTAAGAGTGACTATACAGACTTTGCTGGAATCAATAAAGAAAAGGAAGACTTTTGGTCAGCTGTTAAAGAAGATGGAAGGTTGGACACTTTAAAAGCTCTAGCTACAAACGAATACATTTTTTCTGTGAGCGAAGCAGTGAATAACAAGATGATGTATTATGCTGGTGTCATGACAGAAGCACAAATAGAAGAAGAATCTAGAGTGATCCAGTTTCCGAAGGGAGAATACTTAGTAGTGAAAGGGGAAGACAAAACGGCTGAAGAGCTAAGTAATAAGCTTACTGGTATCGCCTTCGGTCAAGCTTTACGAGAAGCAACGGACTTTGCTTATGTTGGTGGGCCAAATACAACAGTTGAGATGGGGCAAAGTGACGGCTTAGTATTTGGTGAAATGTGGATCCCAGTTGTTAGGAAGTAAAGTGATAAAAGGTACGAATATGGAAAGTAGAGGCTAACAATTTTGAATTGTTAGCCTTTTTGACATGAATATAATATTCATATACTGCTACACATTATGTTCTGTTAAAATGGAATAAAAGGGAATTATTGTAAGGTGGTGGCGGGGTGAATAAAAAAAGGATATTTGAGCTATTCATAATAGCGTTTGTTTTTCTATTCCTTCATGTAAGCACATATACCAATGAAAAATTTAACGATAAATGGGGGTCCTTTACTTTCGTTGTTCTACTTCTTATGGTTTATATTTACGCTTTATTTATAGAGCGGTATTTTGAGGATGTACAAAAGTAGGTTCGAAATATCACAATTTGTTTTGCTTTGTTAGTAGTTGCTGTAGTGTCAATATGGATAGGGTACTTTTAAAGCTTAACTTAATTGATCTTTTCTTTCCTCAGTCATGATAAGATTTACAATAGGAAGTTTTATGTAACATGAAGGGGGAAGGGTTATGGTCAGCTTTAGTACTTTGTTAGCATTTGCAATTGTTTCACTTAGCATGGTTTGTTCACCTGGGCCTAATATGATTTATCTTATCTCTCGTTCCATTACGCAAGGACGTATGGCGGGATTTATTTCTCTCTTGGGCATTATGCTCGGATTTGTAATTTATATAATCGCAACTATGTTCGGACTTACAGTTTTATTCCTTGCAGTACCTGCTGTCTACGAAGCGGTCAAGTGGGCAGGTGCTGCGTATTTACTTTGGCTCGCCTGGAATTCGATAAAACCGGGTGCTACTTCTATTATGGAACCTCGTACTATTTCTAATGAGCCACCACGGAAATTATTTCTAATGGGACTTATGACTAACCTGCTAAATCCAAAGATTGCTATTTTGTATGTGTCACTGTTACCTCAATTTGAAGATCCTGAGAAGGGATCGTTGCTTATACAAGGTGCAGTTTTAGGCCTTACGCAAATTACTGTTAGTTTTATAGTCAACCTTCTAATTGTGTTTACAGCAAGTAAAATGGCTACATGGTTTGGCACACGCCCAACGTGGCTGCGAGTACAGAGTTGGCTTATGGCAAGTGTATTAACCGGTCTTGCTGTACGTCTTGCTTTTGAACGCCGACAGTAGGAGTATCTAAAAATTTGAAGATCTTTTTTAATGTTACGGAAGGAATGTCATTTTTTATTTTAAGGGTAGGATAACAAGGAGAGGTATGTGCAGAATATACAATGATAAATGAAATTCCTACTTACTAGCGATAAGTCAGTTTTTATATAAATATATGAATACACCCCTCTCATAAACAGAAAATACTTTTTATGAGAGGGGTGTATTCAATTTAAGGCTATTAAAAATGGAATAAAAGCAATGCAAGTTCTCACTTATCTAGAATAAGTGAGAAGATGATGTTTTATTTGTTCAATAAAATACTGATGGTGTATATTATCGTTCGATACTCGACTTGCCATAATAGCGCCCTCCATTGAAGATGCAAGAAAAGAAGCGAGCGATATAATGTCCATATCTTCTTTAAGTTCTTTTTTCTCTATTCCTTCTTTTATGAGAGAAGCCATTAACATTACTGTATCATCATAACCCTTTGCTGCTGCTTTTTGTAATTCTGGAAATACTCCAGTACTTTCAATTGCGCTATTAAGCAATGGACAGCCTCCAGCAATAGGGGGATTATTAGCTGCATCTTGATATATAAGGAAAATGGCAAGGATTTTATCGATTGCTGTCTTTTTATTTTCCATTGCTTTATGAAAATGCCCCCACATAATCTCACCACTTTTGTTGTAGGCAGCAAGGACAATTTCTTCTTTATTTTTGAATCTACGATAAATAGATCCTTTAGGTAGTTCAGTAGCTGTCATTATATCCTGGATGGATGTGCGAGTTATCCCATTAGTATTAAATAAATATAAAGATGTTTCAATAATTTTTTCCTTTACCGTATCAACTTTAGTCATGCTTTGTAGTCCTCCTAATAAAAACGAGCTTAATATTCCAGGTAATGTTTATCCTCTATTTTTTTGTAAGTATAAATAAGTGTGAAGTAAAAATATATTATCAATCCCTATCTTATGGAAACCTCACACAATACAGTTTGAACAGAGGTTAATCTAATTGTATTATTTATATTTTTTAAATGAATTTTCTGTCAAAACTAATATGATCAATTGTTTAATTTAGTCATGTTAGACAACTAATTTTACCTAAAATCGTAGAAGATGTAAAAATATATAGTTAATTTTAGTGCATAGACATATGAGTATTATATATAATCTTTATCAATATGTTTAGCTAAAGTGTTTGAACTACTCCCACTTTCACTTCTTATATAATATTACCTCTCGCAGTTCCTGTGGGTAAAAGCCTGATTACTTCATTCTATAAAAGAAATAATTAATGAGTACTGAAATTTGATTGTAAATAAGAAACTGAGTTATAAATATATTTGCTTTTTTCTATTTTGTTAATCATTTGTAAAAAGGGTTTAAAAAACTAGAAACTTATAGTATCATTAGACACCGGACCGGACCGTTCGGTTCGTTTGTTTATATGAATATATTTAGAAGGAGAACTTTATGCGGAAAGAAAAATCAAAGATTGTAGGTAATTTAATTAGGAGGATAATAAAATGAACTTTATAAAAATGAATAAAAAAGAACTTATTATGCTAGTAATTTTAACACTGTTCTTACCATTTCAAATGGGTTTGTTCATATTATTTGGCATATCACTTTTAACTAACACCAATTTAGTTGAATCAGAATTTGCTCTTGGTGCCATTGGTTTTACTGTACCTGCTATTGTTGGAATAATTTTATTTAAGAACGAAATTATTGAGAGTTTTGCATATTTTAAAGAGAAAACAATTTTGAAAATAGTAAGTATTCCTATGGTGGTTTTACTTATGGTAATTATTGAAAATTCTATTATGCATTTTCTAGCAACTGGTCAGCCAGAGAACCAAGAACAGCTCCTTGAAGCAGGTGCGGAGGTACCTATTATATTTACATTGCTTGTATTTGGTATTCTGGGTCCAATACTTGAAGAAATTGTGTTTCGTCATATTTTAATAAATCGCTTTTCACATTATATTGGTACTGCTATTGCATCTATCATTTCGATTCTAATCTTTACATTCCTTCATACGAACCAGCTTTCGGATTATGCCATTTATTTACCAGGCGCGGTGATACTTACTATTGCTTATCTGATTTCTAAAAGATCCCTTGCATATGTTATGGCGATACATGTGTTAAACAATTGCCTTGGTTTCATTCTGTAAGAAATTAGTCTTGATTCCGTTACAGAGTTAAAAAAATAGAGACAGATATGTATCTAATAAAATAGAGGAAATAGCAAAATCATATAAGTGTATTACATTAAAAAATCACGATAAAAACGTATCTAAAAAGAAATGATCAAAAATATGTAGATAAGATATATTATGATAATCAAAAAAGATAACAATAGAGAAAATCGGCAGGAAATAGTGAGAACAGCAGATATTCTTATATATAATGAGAGCCCAACTTAATTTAATAGATATTATAAGAAAACCATTGATTAGCCTTTTTTCAAATCAATGGTTTTTATTTTTGAAATAAATATATATTTTATAAAAAATATTCTTTGACCCCCATAAAACTATGTATTCCTTCGAATATATATAGTGAAGAAAATCAATAGAAGAAAAATGGTTATGAAAGAACATTGAAGTGGTAATAAAATTACTAGATTAAGTGGAGAATCCGAAATAAAAGGATTAAATTACCAAGGATATAGAGAAGAGTTATTCAAGAATTACAGATAAAATAGAAAAAGAGCAAGAAAAACAAGTGAAAGAAAATTAACATACAAACTGAACTTTAGTGCCGAGAGAAAAGGGAGATCATTAAGAAAACGGTGAAAAAAGTTAGTCTCGAAAAATATAAGTGACAGCAAGAAGACAAACCAAAAGAAAAGTACTAGCAAAATGTGGTTAAATGGTCACTTGTTTAGTGGCCTTTTTGCTATTTGAAGGAGGCTGGGAGATTACTAGTGTTAAGTTTAGTAATGAAGATCCTAAGAAAACCGAAAATAGAAGATATCGTATGTGACATACAAAACAACGGAGGAGATAAGGGAGCGTTTATCGTACAGTATCAGCCGTTTATTAGAAAATCAATATCGTCTGTCTGTCGCCGATATATTACAGAACAGGATGATGAATATAGTATTGGACTCTTTGCGTTTAATGAAGCAATTGAACAGTATTCATATAAAAAAGGGAAATCTTTTTTAGCGTTTGCTGATCTTCTTATAAAAAGAGATGTAATTGACTATATACGCAAGGAATCTAAGCATAACTTTGTCTTTTTAAAAGAAGATGAGCAAGAGGAAAGGTTAGAAATGCAAGTGTCGCTTACGGAGTATATGAAAGAGATGGACAATAGTAACCGTAAGGAGGAAATTCTTCATTTTCAAAGTGTGTTAGCTGAGTTTAAAATCACATTTTCAGAGCTGGCTAAAGAATCTCCTAAGCATCGTGATACGCGTGAGCATTTAATAGAGATTGTGAAGATTATTATAAAAGAAGAGGAAATGATAGAAGAGCTGTTCCGAAAGAAAAAATTACCGCTTAAACATATTGAACCGCGTGTTAGGGTAAGTCGTAAAACGTTGGAACGACATAGAAAATACATTATTGCAATGTGTATTATTTTTGCAAACAACTATACATACATTCTTGATTACATAAGAGGGGAAAAGCATGATGAATAAAGGAATTGTAATGGATATAAAAAAACATAACGTAGTTGTTTTAACTCCAAATGGAGAGTTTATTACTTTTAAAAGAAAAACGCACCCATACATGATAGGAGAGGAAATCTCGTTTAACAAACAAGAACAAAGAGCTCCGCGTTTTTCAATACCACCATTCTTAAAGCCTACAACAGTAATTGTTGCTGGTTTTCTATGCGTATTGCTGTTTTTCTACAATCAACCAGAAGAAAAAGTGTTTGCTTATGTCTCAGTTGATATAAATCCAAGTTTAGAGGCGAGCGTAACGGAGGATCTTCGTGTTATAGATTTGCGGGCTTGTAATGATGACGGAAGGCGTATTTTAAAAGAAATGAAAGGGTGGGAAAATAAACATCTGCAAGATGTAATACGTACGATTATAAAGCAGAGTCAAGAGGATAAGTACTTAACAAATGATAAGAAAGTTATGCTAACAGCTGTTGCAAAGGACAAATCGCTAGAACCACAGTTGGAAAAGGCTTTGCAGGAATTAAAGAAAGAGTATGAGATAAAACATATTACAGTTGAATATCAAAGCAGCACGATGCAAATACGGGAGGATGCCAAGAAAGCAGGAGTAGGAACGGGCGTTTATATAAAACAAGAGAATGAGAAGAAAAACTCGCTTACTCCACCTGCACCGCCGTCTAATCAAGAACAACAAAAGTCATCTTCTGATGTATCATCGGACGCACCTCCTGTAAAAGAAGAAAGCAATGAGAAGAAAGAGTATGTAGAAGAAAAGCAATATAAGGAACAACAACCGAAGCAGATAAAAGAAAATAATGGGCACCAGCAAGAGAACAATGGAAGAGGCTCGCAAGGGAATAGCGGAAATCAGCAAGGAAATAATGGGCACCAGCAAGGAAACAACGGAAGAGAACCACAAGGGAATAATGGGCACCAGCAAGGAAACAACGGAAGAGAACCACAAGGGAATAATGGGCACCAGCAAGGGAATAACGGAAGAGGCTCGCAAGGAAATAATGGGCACCAGCAAGAGAACAATGGAAGAGGCTCACAAGGAAATAATGGGAATCAGCAAGGAAACAACGATAGAGGCTCGCAAGGGAATAATGGAAATCAGCAAGGAAACAACGGAAGAGAA
>NZ_JAKUFT010000112.1:0-10884 GCF_022663605.1 Bacillus cereus group sp. BfR-BA-01379 | reverse complement strand
AGTTTTTTGGCTGTCTTCAGTTTTTTGGCTATCTTCCGTTTTTGTACTGTCTTTTGATACGGCAGTATCTTGTTTAGTAGCTTCGGTTTTTGTAGGAGACGTTTGTTGTCCACAAGCTGAAAGTAAGAAAAATGATGATGTGAGTATTACAAGGTTTCTAATTTGTGACGTAGCGTATCGCATGAAAACACCTCTTTCAAAATTTTGGAATCTTACATATTGTAATACATTGGAAAAAATATTCAAGGTATGAAAGACGTATTTCGTTCGACAAAAAGCTAAGGATTCCATATTTATATCGTACAGACACAAACAACCTCACGCCCACATACACATAGTAAAGACCACTATTTTGGCGGAGGTGAAAGGTTTGAGTCTATTCGCCGCAATTGGATATATGGTTCGAGAAGTGTTTGTCTTTGTTTCTTATGTGAAGAATAATGCGTTCCCGCAGCCGTTATCGTCAGATGATGAGAGAAAGTACTTAGAGTTAATGGAGCAAGGTGATGCTCAAGCGAGAAATCTGTTAATTGAACATAATTTACGGCTCGTAGCTCATATCGTTAAAAAATTTGAAAACACAGGGGAAGATGCAGAAGATTTAATTTCAATTGGTACAATTGGGCTCATTAAAGCAATCGAGAGCTATTCGGCAGGAAAAGGCACAAAACTTGCGACGTATGCAGCACGCTGTATTGAAAATGAAATTTTGATGCATTTACGTGTACTGAAAAAAACGAAAAAAGACGTTTCACTTCATGATCCAATCGGGCAAGATAAAGAGGGGAATGAAATATCGCTTATTGATATATTAAAATCAGAGTCTGAAGATGTAATTGATATGATCCAGCTTAGTATGGAGTTAGAAAAGATTAAAGAGTATATCGATATTTTAGACGAACGAGAGAAAGAAGTAATCGTGAAGCGTTTTGGACTGGGGCTTGATAAGGAGAAAACGCAACGAGAGATTGCCAAGGCACTTGGTATTTCCAGAAGCTACGTATCAAGAATTGAAAAGCGCGCTTTAATGAAAATGTTCCACGAATTTGTAAGAGCTGAGAAAGAGAAAAAAGCGAAAGAATAATGTATATTACAAGCGGCCTTATGTTAAAATGGGCTGCTTTTCTTTTTGGAAATAAGGAAAGAAAAAGAGTTGTGTTCAGAAGAAATCTATGTTCACTGTTGAAAATGACGGATTCTATCTGTAATATTAGAGGGTGCTAAACAATTTAAGAATAATACCATGCTTAGTTTTCCGCATGTATAATATGGCAGTTCTATATGATATGTGGGAATAAGAACCAATTTTACATATGATATAGAAGGAAAAGAAGGGGAAGCTAAAGTTATAGACTGATTAGGAGGTTTCGCAATTTGCGACGTACATTATATCGACTTATGATCGAACTTACAAATGGTCGTTTTACTTCTTATATATTACGTAAATTTGCACAATCTCGTTTGAGCTCTATCATTATTCCATCGTATGCGAAAGTTTTTCAAATTAATCAAGATGAGATGGAAAAGGGTTTGAAGGAATACAGAACATTGCATGAACTATTTACGCGTAAGCTAAAAGAAGGAAAGCGTAGTATTGATACAGATGCATCGAGTATCGTTAGTCCTGTTGATGGTGTTTTTGCTGATCACGGTCCTATTGAGGACACAAAAACATTTGATATTAAAGGAAAGCGTTATTCAATCGTGGATATGCTAGGTAATGAAGGACGTGCACAGCGATATGCAGGTGGTACATACATGGTTATTTATTTAAGCCCAAGTCATTATCATCGTATTCATAGTCCGCTTTCTGGCTCTGTGACTGAAAGATTTGTACTCGGTAGAAAATCATATCCGGTAAATGCAGCTGGTATGGAATACGGGAAAGAACCATTGTCAAAAAATTATCGCTCTGTTACAGAAGTAAATAGTGACGGTGAACATATGGCGCTTGTAAAAGTAGGAGCTATGTTTGTTAATAGTATTGAGCTGCTGCATGAAAGAGACACTGTTCAAAAAGGTGAAGAAATGGCATACTTTACATTTGGTTCAACAGTTGTGTTATTGTTTGAAAAAGATATGATAGAAGTAGTGCAGAATTTGAAGAGTGGACAAGAGCTTCGTCTTGGTGAAAAAATTGCTACTCGATTGGCTCATAAGTAAAGAAAACATTTTATGGACAAAGATGCTTAATGATGAAATTCCCTAGATGGGAGTACTTGTTTATTCGAGAGCCATCGCAGGATGGCTCTTTTTACAAGTTAGCTAGTTAAAATTTAACTTTATATGTAATCAAGACGATTTGACAAGCTTGTCCTCTAATGAGCGTCTAATCATTTCTTGTTTTATAAGTAAAATGAAGTCGGGATTTAATTTTAGTTCTTTTGCTTTATAATAAGACTCAGTGAGTAACTCAGTAGATAACTGTTCCATATGTTTTGTTTTCAAGGTGAGTCACCTCCTAATAATTTAAGGATTGATTCGTTGTTGCATTTAATGTACCAAAAAAATATGACAGTCACAAACGAGTGGTTATCCACATACCTAGGTGGATAAAATGTGTATAGATTGTTAGTAAATTCCAAATTGACTGGAAAATTAATGTGGAAAATGTGTACAATTTTATCCACAGGTCATATATCGAAATATGTTGTCGAAAAATTTTTGTGAAAACTCCTCAAAGAGGTGAAAGAAATTGAAGCTATTTTTACCAAATGAATATGTGAAAAATGTATATCATGTTCAACCAGAAGATTTGAAAAAACGTGGAATTAAAGGTGTCATTACTGATTTAGATAACACGTTAATTGAGTGGGATCGTCCAAATGCAACGCCGCAACTTGAAGAATGGTTTTTGAAAATGAAAGAGCAAGGCATTCAAGTAACGGTCGTTTCAAATAATAATGAGCAACGTGTGAAAGACTTTGCTGATCCATTAGGCATTCCATTTATTCATAGTGCGCGTAAACCATTTGTTCGCGCGTTTAAGCGTGCGATACAAGAGATGCACCTGCAACCAGATGAAGTTGTAGTAATTGGAGATCAGTTACTAACGGATGTTTTAGGTGGAAACCGAGTGGGACTTCATACGATTTTAGTTGTACCGGTAGCACAAACGGACGGATTAGTAACGCGCTTTAATCGAAAAATTGAACGAAGAATTATGAGAAATATGAAGAAAAAAGGTTTAATTAACTGGGAGGAATAAAGTTTGACTGAAACAATTAAATGTATTGGTTGCGGTGTAGAAATTCAAACAGAAGATAAAAATGAAGTAGGATATGCTCCTGCCTCATCTTTAGAGAAAGAACAAGTAATTTGTCAACGCTGTTTTCGCTTGAAGCATTACAATGAAATTCAAGATGTATCATTAACAGATGATGACTTCCTACGTATTCTAAACGGAATTGGAAATTCAGATGCATTAGTAGTTAAGATTGTAGATATTTTTGATTTTAATGGTAGCTGGTTACCTGGCTTACATCGTTTCGTGGGAAATAATAAAGTATTACTTGTTGGAAATAAAGCTGATTTAATACCTAAGTCAGTAAAACATGATAAAGTAAAGCATTGGATGCGCTATAGTGCAAAGCAGCTAGGATTAAAGCCGGAAGATGTCTTTTTAATTAGTGCAGCAAAGGGACAAGGGATTGCTGAGCTGGCAGATGCTATTGAGTATTACCGCGGCGGAAAAGATGTTTACGTTGTTGGATGTACGAATGTAGGGAAATCAACATTTATTAATCGTATGATTAAAGAATTTAGTGATGAGACTGAAAATGTAATTACAACATCTCATTTCCCAGGAACAACACTTGATTTAATTGATATTCCGTTAGACGAAGAATCTTCTTTATATGATACGCCAGGTATTATTAACCACCATCAAATGGCTCATTATGTTGGAAAAGAAAGCTTAAAGCTTATTACACCAACAAAAGAAATTAAGCCAATGGTGTTCCAATTAAATGAAGAACAAACATTATTCTTTAGTGGATTGGCACGTTTTGATTATGTAAGTGGTGGTCGTCGTGCATTTACTTGTCACTTCTCGAATCGTTTAACAATCCATCGTACAAAGCTTGAGAAAGCAGATGAATTGTATAAAAATCATGCTGGGGATTTACTAAGCCCGCCAACACCAGAAGAATTAGAAAATATGCCAGATTTAGTGAAATACGAATTTAATATTCGTGAACCAAAAACGGATGTTGTATTCTCTGGATTAGGATGGGTTACGGTAAACGAATCGGGAGCAAAAATTGTTGCACACGTACCAAAAGGAGTAAGTGTTTCATTGCGTAAATCTTTAATTTAATATGGAGAGGGATTTATGAAACAATTATATGGTGTAATCGGAAATCCAATTGGACATTCATTATCACCCGTTATGCATAACGATGCATTTGAACACTTGAATATGGATGCCCATTATCATGCATTTCTTGTTAAAGAGGAAGTGCTAGGGGAAGCAGTAAGAGGTTTAAAAGCATTAGGTATTTCAGGATTTAATGTAACAACTCCGCACAAAGTTGCTATTATGGATTATTTGGATGAGATTGACCCGCTAGCAAAACAAATTGGTGCAGTAAATACAGTGGTTCATAAGGATGGGAAATTGATTGGCTACAATACAGATGGAATTGGTTTTGTCCGAGCGCTGCAGTCAATTAGTGGTGAACCGCTTCAAGAGAAACGTATTTTATTGCTTGGCGCAGGTGGTGCTAGTCGAGCTATTTATTTTTCTCTTGCTGATGTAGGTGTGAAAGAGATTGATGTAGCTAATCGTACAGTAGATAAGGCGAAAGAACTTATTGCTGCGTGTACGGCTACTGTTCATTCTGTTGCTTTATCACTAGAAAAAGCAACAGAAGAACAAGGGGATTATGATATTATCATTCAGACGACAACAATAGGTATGCATCCACGCGTTGAACATACGCCATTACAAATTTTTTCGTTAAAAAAAGGAACGATTGTATCAGATATCATTTATAATCCATTTGAAACGAAAATTTTATGTGAGGCAAAAGAGCAAGGCGCAGTGGTTCAAAATGGTATTGATATGTTTGTTTACCAAGGAGCGCTTGCATTTGAAATGTGGACAGGGCGTGTACCGAATATCGATAGAATGAAACAATTAGTTATAAGAAAGCTTGGAGGCTAACATACATGTTAACAGGAAAACAAAAAAGATTTTTACGTGCACAAGCACATCATTTAACACCAATTTTTCAAGTAGGAAAAGGCGGAGTAAATGAAAATATGATTAAACAAATCGCAGATACTTTAGAAGTTCGTGAATTATTTAAAGTAAGTGTGCTACAAAACTGTGAATTCGATCGTCGTGAAGTTGCAGAAGAACTTGCAAAAGGCGCACGTGCTGAAATCGTTCAAGTAATTGGAAGTACAATCGTTTTATACAAAGAATCTAGAGAAAATAAGCAAATTAAGCTTCCTCGATAAAAAGACAAGCATATGCTATTTTTATCGCTAGTGTGTAATGATGTAGAGAGCGAAACCAATTGAACTTTTATTAACAGTGAACTCTCTTCGGATAGGAATGAAGAGAGTTGCTGTACGTAAAAGGAAGGGGCGTTTCTTTTGAGGAAAATTGGCATCATTGGCGGTACATTTGATCCGCCACATTATGGGCATTTGCTAATTGCGAATGAAGTATATCACGCTTTAAATTTAGAAGAAGTATGGTTCTTACCGAACCAAATTCCACCGCATAAACAAGGGCGGAACATTACAAGTGTAGAAAATCGTTTACAAATGTTAGAGCTTGCGACTGAGGCAGAGGAACATTTTTCTATTTGTTTAGAAGAGCTAATCAGGAAGGGCCCATCTTATACGTATGACACTATGTTACAATTGACGAAGAAGTATCCGGATGTGCAGTTTCACTTTATTATTGGTGGAGATATGGTTGAGTATTTGCCGAAGTGGTATAACATTGAAGCGTTACTAGATCTTGTAACGTTTGTTGGGGTTACAAGACCTGGTTATACATTGCGTACACCTTATCCTATCAACACTGTGGAAATTCCGGAGTTTGCGGTTTCTTCATCTTTATTGCGTGAGAGATATAAAGAGAAGAGAACGTGTAAATATTTACTTCCTGAAAAAGTACAGGTGTATATCGAGAGGAATGGGTTGTATGAATCGTGAGAAGGCACTTCATATTGTCAAACAACAAATGCATGAAAAACGTTATATACACACAATTGGTGTAATGGAGACAGCAATTGAACTTGCTAAGTTATACGGTGTGGATGAAAAAAAGGCTGAAGTTGCAGCTATATTCCACGATTATGCGAAGTGTAGAGCGATTTCTGAGATGGAAGAGATTATTAAAAGTGAAGCTTTGCCGAAAGATTTACTTTGTTATAACAAAGAGTTATGGCATGCACCTGTTGGGGCATACTTAGTAGAAAAAGAAGTAGGCATTACGGATCCCGAAATCCTGCAAGCTATTACATATCATACAAGTGGTCATGAGAACATGACGATGTTAGATAAAGTAATTTATGTAGCTGATTACATTGAGCCTGGGCGAAAGTTTCCAGGGGTGGAAGAAGCTCGTAAACTCGCATATACGGATATAAATCAAGCTTTATTATTTGCGTTAAAGCGAACAATTCAATTTTTAATGGAAAAAAATCAAACGATTTATCCATTAACATTCCAAACATACAACGCAGTTATCAAGGAGGAAATGAGTAAATGAAAGATAAAGATTTATTAGTATTAGCAGCAAAAGCAGCTGATGATAAGAGAGCAGAAGATATGGTTGTCCTAAATATGCAAGGTATTTCACCAATTGCAGATTATTTCATTATTTGTCACGGTAACTCAGACAAGCAAGTGCAAGCAATTGCACGTGAAATTAAATCAAAAGCACATGAGTTCCAAATCGACGTACAACGTATGGAAGGTTTTGACGAAGCACGTTGGGTATTAGTTGACCTTGGAGATGTAGTTGCTCATGTATTCCATAAAGATGAGCGTAATCATTATAATTTAGAGCGTCTTTGGGGCGATGTGCCGCGTGAAGATATTACAGACGAGCTAGACCAATGAAATACGAACAATTTGCATTGTTGTACGACGAACTAATGAATGATGTTCCTTATGATAAATGGGTGGAATTCACAGAGGAAAGTTTACAACAAGCGGATATGAAAGAGGCGAAGATTCTTGATGTAGCATGCGGTACTGGTAATGTAACACTTCCGCTTGTACAAAAGGGTTACGATTTAATCGGTGTCGATCTTTCAGAAGAAATGTTAACGGTCGCTCAGCAAAAACTAGGTGGAGAAGGACATTTTATTCCTTTTTACCAACAAGATATGCGAGAGCTTGATGTTCCAGGTGAGTTTGACTGTGTAACGATCTTTTGTGATTCATTAAATTATGTATTGCAAGAAGATGGAGTACAAGAAACATTTCGAAGAGTGTTTCACCATTTACGTCAAGATGGTTTGTTTTTATTTGATGTACATTCTTTATATAAAATACATCATGTATTTCAAAATGAAACATACACAGTAAATGGAGAAGAAATATCTCTTATTTGGAATTGCTTCCCTGGTGAAGAATCAAATAGTGTAGAACATGATTTAACATTCTTTGTTCAAGACCCGGAAGAAGATGTGTACCATCGTTTTGACGAATGTCACGTGCAACGTGCATATCCGGTTGAAGAGTTAACGAAATGGCTTGAAGAAGCTGGTTTTACAGTGCTTCGAGTGACTGGTGACTTTGAGCGACTTGAAGTTACAGAACAAACAGAGCGTATTTTCTTCATGGCGAAGAAAAACGGATAAAACAAAAGCAACCGAGAAGGTTGCTTTTGTTTTGTAAAGAAGAGGTACTTTTCGTTCTAGCATAATAAGAAGGTGTTATACGTGAATTGTGAAAATGCTAGTTTAAGTGAAATTGTAATGAAAAAAAGTAAGCATTTATAAAAAGGATTTGGAATGACGATGACGTATTTATTATGTGTGTTTATTGAATTGCTGATCAACGCATTTTAAATCTTCATCGAATTTCTCGTGTGTCCGCTCAATTAATTTATGAAACATATCCCCAACATGTTCTTCTAAAACACGAATGCCTTCTCCTGTAACGCCGCCTTTAACACATACTTTTTCTTGTAAAGTAGGCAATGTGAAAATCCCTTTTTCAAGTAGTTTCCCCATTCCAACGACCATTTCACTTACTAAAGTAGTGGCTTCTTCATGTGTAATATTTGTTTTATCTACAGCAGCGTTAATGAAACATTGTAATAAATAACTAAAGAATGCAGGACCGCAGCTTGCTATATCAGATGAAACGCGTGTTATATCTTCTTTTATTACAAGGGGAGTAGAAATGTTTTTGAATAGGCGAAATAGTTTCTGTTGCCACTCTTCAGAGCATTTACTTCCAAATGTAAATAGTGATGCGCCAGACAGGGCACGGTTTGTAATGCTCGGAATAATACGTGCAACGTGGCAAGGTACAAGTGTCTCTAATTGTGATGGAGATATTGGACTTGTGATAGAAACTAAGCACTTTTCATCAGAAAAATGTTCAGCGTATTTTTGTAGGATCGGGTATATATCTATCGGCTTTACGCAAATAAAAATAAGATGTGATCGTTCGATTACCTTATCGATAGTTTTGGCTATATGAACAGAAGGGTATTTTTCCTTTATATGATATGCTTTGGCGGGCGTTCGATTAATGATTGTAAGGCACGAAGGTTTGACAGCACGGGTTTCTAAAAATGCGTCGATTAGTATATTCCCCATGTTTCCTGTCCCTATAATTCCTATGTTCAATGTTTCATCCCTCCTTCGTAACAGCTTTCTCCTAAACAATATGAATGATGTTATAACTTTATGATTAGAGGTGAAAAATGATGTGGGATTTTCCGAAGAAATGGTTAGGGTTAGTAGCTATTATTGGAACTGTACTTTTTCTTCTTTTTTGGAAAACGAACCAGCATACAGAGCGGTCAGTCATTGCAACGGATGTGCAATCGAAAGAGATAGAGAAAAAAAGTAAACCGAAAATATCGGATACAAAAGAGCAGAAAAAAATAATTGTAATTGACATGAAAGGGGCTGTTGTTAAAGAAGGGGTGTATGAAATGAAAGAAGGGGATCGGGTCAAGGATGCCATTGAAAAGGCAGGCGGTTTTTTGCCCGAGGCAGATAGGATGAAGGTAAATTTAGCACAAATGGTACAAGATCAAATGATCCTTTATGTACCGAATAAAAACGAACAAGTGCAAGAAGCAGCTGCTGTTTCAAAGGGGGAGGGAAAAGTTCAAATAAATGCAGCTTCTAAAGAGCAACTTGAAAAAATTACAGGCATTGGTTCTCGGAAAGCAGAAAGTATTTTGAAATATCGAGAGGAACATGGTCCGTTTCAGAAAATAGAAGATTTGTTAGAGATTGATGGGATCGGTGTGAAGTCATTGGAAAAAATAAAAGATCAAATTATTATTCCGTAAAAGATTGACGAAGTTTTTCCTCATTCGCTACACTACAAGTAGACAAAAAAGTAGGTGAAAAAGATGGAACGAATTTCATGGGATCAATATTTTATGACGCAAAGCCACTTGCTATCTTTACGTAGTACATGTACAAGGCTTGCAGTAGGAGCGACAATCGTTCGTGATAAACGAATTATTGCTGGTGGATATAATGGTTCGATTAAAGGTGGTGTGCATTGTATAGATGATGGATGCTACGTTATTGATAATCATTGTGTTCGTACAATTCACGCCGAAATGAATGCTTTATTACAATGTGCAAAGTTTGGTGTGAAAACGGAGGAAGCGGAAATTTATGTTACACATTTCCCTTGTTTGCAATGTTGTAAGGCAATTATTCAAAGTGGGATTACGGCAGTTTATTATGCACAGGACTATAAAAATCATCCATATGCAGTAGAGTTATTTGAAAAAGCGAATGTAAAGGTAAAACACGTTCCGCTAGAATATGATATTGCGGCATTAGAGGATCAAAAGCGTCATATGGAGTTAAAAGAACTATTTGCATCTTTAGAAAAAGAGAACTTATCAATGGAAGAATTACAGCATGTATTCACGAAAGTAAAAATGATGCTATAAGGAGTGAGTATAAGTTGCATGGACAATGGGGCTATGTTGCAATCTCATTTATCATAGGGATTGCAATTGCCTTTTCCACTTCAGTTTTATTGCTGACTTGTTGTCTCGTTCTGTATGTTTTCTTTTATTTATATCGTACTTCGCATAAAACCTTCCTTTATTGTATGATAGCGTGTTTTAGTGGCGCTATGTACACTACGTATGTTCAAGAGCAAAACAAGCCTCTAGGAGAGTCCTACGAAGCTACAAGAGGGGTGATACACAATACACCTCTTGTTAATGGGGATCGCCTATCATTTCAAGTTGAAGATCAGAATAAAAATATAGTGCAGTTAAACTACAAAATTAAATCAGCCTCGGAAAAGAAACAACTGCGACAATTACATGCAGGAGTATCATGTGTATTCGAAGGTGAGAGGAAAGAACCACCAATAGCTCGGAATTTTCATGGTTTTAATTATCGTGATTATTTGTATAAGCAAAATATTCATTTCATATTGAAGGCTACATATATTTCTGAATGCCATAAAACATCGTTGTCACTCGTGCAATGGATTCTTCTTTGGAGACAACAAGCGATCTCGGGAGTTACAGAAATATTTCCAGAGCAATCAGGTGCTTTTATAAATGCATTAGTATTTGGTGATAGACAACAAATGACATTTGAAGTTGAAGAGCAATATCAACACTTTGGTCTTGTACATTTGTTGGCGATTTCAGGGTCGCATATCGTATTGTTAATGGCGATCGTGTAT
>NZ_JAKUFT010000111.1:0-11180 GCF_022663605.1 Bacillus cereus group sp. BfR-BA-01379 | reverse complement strand
TTTTTTTATGCTTCATAGTTTTTTTAAATTAATATTCCCGTTTGCTTAATAAGAGCATGTTTTGTAATTCTCTGCAATCCTCCCCTTTCCCTCTCAAATACAGTCCAGTTAGAGATAACCTCTTTAGCATTCAATAAAAATTTATTATCCATTTTCATATAATATTGATTACTATTTTTATGTTTATATCTCACAGGAGGCAGATATTTTTCCAACCACTCCTTATCATATTTATGTATCCAACTATACGCTGCCTGTTACATCTTCGATTATAAAAGTCAATTCTTCTTATCTTTCTTTCACAAATCCCCCCCTAAAAAATGGTATATAACTAAGGTGCACTACTCATAATAAAATCACAAATGTTAAAAAGGTGAAAATCATGAAATTCTCTAAGCAAAATACTAAAAAGGTGAAAAACGATCTAGGCAATATTAATTCCGTGGAATTAGCTATTAATAAAAAAATAGTCAATAAAATATTTAATCAAAGTGCTGACCTGATTGAACACCAATTAAAAAGTGATGATGAATTTATACTGTATTACTTTGAAGGACTAACAGATGGTATCGCATTAAAAGACAATGTTATTAAACCAATATTAGAGAACACTAGTGGTAGTCAAAAAATTTTTGAATCTAATATTATTGCTGCCTATACAAAAGAAATCTGGAGTTGGAATGAAGTTATAGATTGTTTATTAGAAGGGCAAAGTGTTTTATTTATGAAAGATCATTTAGGAGCAATGGCTATTAATACAAAAGGCTGGGCTGAAAGAGCCATTCAAGAACCTATTAGTGAGTCTACAATTAAGGGATCACATGACGGATTTGTAGAAAATGCATCGAAAAATATAGGATTAATTCGGCGTTATATTCCTTCTGTCGAATTAAAAATCAAAAAAATAAATATAGGTGAAAGAGCAGCCACTTCTGTTTTTATTATATATTTAGGAGATGTTGCAAACGATACTGTCATACATGAAGCAGAAAGTAGAATACAAAATATCGATACCGATACAATAATTGGTATTGGAGAGCTTTCTCACTATATAAGTGACAATACTTATACGCCATTTCCACAAACTTTATTAAGTGAAAGACCAGACGTTATCGCCAGTCAAATTCTCGATGGTAAGGTTGCTATTTTAATTGATCGTTCTCCAAGTGCTATGGTTGTTCCTATAAACTTAGCTGGTTTTTTTAATCTACCAGATGATTATTCTCTTCATTGGTTTGTGGCATCCTTTTTGCGTTTACTGCGCTTTTTGGGTTTCTTGATTGCCACTCTACTGCCAGCTATGTATATAGCTATTGTATCTTTTCATTTTGAAGTCATTCCTTTAGATTTATATACATCGATTGCTCAGTCGAGGGTGAAAGTTCCATTTTCACCTATAATGGAAGCAATTATTATGGAGATAACATTAGAAATGCTACGTGAAGCTGGGGTACGCTTGCCACAGCCTATTGGACAAACAATCGGCATCGTGGGTGGAATCGTTATCGGTCAAGCAGCTGTTCAAGCGGGGATTGTAAGTAATATTATGGTGATTATTGTATCCATTACTGCTATCGCTTCCTTTATTATTCCTAATTATGATTTATCTAGTTCCATTCGTTTAATACGCTTTCCCATGATGTTCTTTGCTTTTCTATACGGTATAGTGGGGATTGTTTGTGTCGTTATGGTACTTGTCGCACATTCTGTAACACTTAAATCTTTTGGTACACCCTATACTGTACCTTTATCTCCCTTTAATCTAAAAGATTTAAAAGACACTATTATTCGCTTCCCTACTTCCATGCTTACTAATCGTTCTTCTACAGGACGACCTAAACAAAGTACAAAAAAAAGAACGATATATAATAAAGGTGATTCAAATGATGAATTCTAAAATGGAGTATATAACACCTCTTCAATACATCTTGGGGATTCATACTATACAAACTGCTGCTGGTATATTAGTTTTACCAAGTATTATTGCAGGAACTGCTGGAACAGATGGTTGGATCTCCATCATTTTAGGATGGCTATGCACAAATGTCATAGGTATTCTCATTATTATAACGATGAAAAAAAATCCAAATATGAATTTTCCAAGTATACTTATTCAATATTTCGGAAAATGGCTAGGGACTTGTTTACTCTTTTCTTATTGTATATATTTCATTCTGGCAGGTTTCGTCGCTCTATTAAGGTGTATTGATATCGTAATTGTATGGATTCTACCTAATACACCGCCTTATCAGATTGCCTTATTACTTCTCATACCTTTTTATATATTGGCAAAGGATAGTATATTCGCTGTATACAGATATAATGAGGTATTATTTTTTCTTACTTTATTTTTACCTGGGTTGCTTATTTTTGCATTGAAAGAAGGGTTTTATCCAGTACATCTATTTCCAATTATTAAAGAAGGATGGTTACCAATTTTCAGAGGATTAAAAGAAACAATTTATCCTTATAGCGGCTTAGAAATTGCATATATACTATATCCATTTCTAAAGAAAAAAGAAAAAGCAATTTCAGGTATCCTAATTGCAAATACCCTATCAATGCTTCTAATGATTTATGTTACCATCTTATGCTTTATACATATGAGTCCAAAAGGTATGAAAACCGTTATTTGGCCCGTATTTAGTTTATTAAAAGTTGTTCATTTTTCTTTTTTAGAAAGACTTGAAATATTATTTGTAGCTTATTATTTATTAATGTTTTCCACTACCATTATTCCCTACTTATTCTCTGCGACATATATCGTTTCACATGTTTTACCAAAAATAAAAACTAACTATATTATTGGTTGTTTAATTTTCATGTTAATTATAGTTTTTGTCATCATAAAATTTAACGTGAAGGATTTATTAAATATTTATTCTTTCATCAATCACATTGATTTGGTTTTCTTTATAACAATACCAATTTTTTTATTTGGTTACACATATATCTTCAAGTTTGCCACTAGGAGGAAAGCAAAATGACTAAAAAATGGCTATTTGGTTTCATTATAGTGGCTATTTTTTTCACTGGTTATAGCACGAGAATACCTTTGGAAAATGGTGCCTTAATTTTATTAATTGGTGTTGACAAAGGTGCTAATAAAAATTTAATTGTAGGTACCAGCACAACAGTTTTTAAAGGGAAAAGCAAAAAAAACACATTTGAAGAAGTCGTAGAGGCACCCTCTGTTTATAGTGCTTTTTCAAAAATAAACACAAAAACAACAGGCTATTTGACTTCGTCAAAAGCACAAATCTTATTAATTGGTAAAGAATTTACTAAGCAACCTAATTGGCCAAATAAACTAGACGCTATTGTTCGAGACCCCTCGAGTACTTCTAATATAAAATTAATTCAAGTTGATGGTCAGATAAGAGATTTTTTTAGTATTAAGCCACCTAATAATCTTTCTATTTCCATGTACCTACAAGATATAATTCAAGCGTCATTATACGATAACATGATAGTTCCCTCTGATATTCAGGAAGTCCTTAGACAAAAAAACGAAGAAGGAATGACGCAAACTATCCCAATTATAAAAAAAGAAAATAATGCAGTTCAAACAAAGGGTATTGCTTTTTTTGATCAATCAAGTAGGTATGTAACAAGTTTGCCTTCAAAAGACGTCCCCATATACTCCCTCTTAAAAAAAGAAAAACTACAAGGGCGTATGATATTGAATATTATTCTTAATGATTCGGCAAGTGACAAATCTAGAATTGTAAGTGTTTTAATTGAAAAGGCTAATAGGCAAATTGATGTTGGGTTTAAAAATGATAAATTTCAATTTGATATAAAATTAGATATAGCATTGTCTATTATTGAAGGAGTTAATGGTCCAACAATTACTAGCAATGATGACCAAGGAAAAATTATTAGCCTTTTAGAAAGACAAATAACAAAATCTATTGATAAAGAATTGAATAAAATTATAAAAAAAATTCAAAGCAATAAAATTGACCCGATCGGACTTAGCATGTATGCAAGAGCGAATCAATATCAGCAATGGAAACTGCACAAAAAAAACTGGGGGAACGAAATATCAAATTCTAATATAAAAATTAAAACCCTAATAAAAATCGGGAACACTGGTATTATTAGAGGATAATATTAAGGGTTCGAAAATAAAAGTCAATAAAACGCTTATTTTCCTACCAGAATTGTATTTTTCGCTAAAAGTTCAGACAATTAACGGATGAATTCTTCCTGATTTTGGATGGGATAATCTTGTATATCAATTTATTCTTTTGAATTGTATGCATAGCTCCTACTCTAAAAAGAATGGATGTAGCTGTATCACACCATGTGGGTCCTAACATAGGCAAGATTCGTTTCTTAATAAAGCAATGTGGCGCTATCCCTCTATCAGCTAATTAAGGAAAGCAAAAACGCAGGACTTAAAACCTCCTGCGTTTTTTGTTGATTTATGAATTTTTATAATAATGAAGGAAAATGGGACTGGAAGGAAAATGTTTTTGCACATTCCCTTCCCCATTTCTGTAAAAAGTTTAGAAGTAAGCTAAACTTTTCTACAGAGCCCCTATCGACTTGTCATTATCTCTTTCTTTCACTCAATTCTTTTAATAGCTGTATTATTTCAGCTTGTTGTTTTATCTTCTTACGACCATTTAGGTTAATTACTGCAAGTTCACATGCAATTCCAACAGCAAAGAAAAACAATAAACTTTCTAACATATAAGATCCTCCACAAACATTGTCTATTAGTCAGCTTTGTGCAAATGTTTTTCTTGTAAAACCTGTTTATTCTCATTTACTTTTTTACGCTGATTGTATAAGCGTTGTAACTTTAGTTTGAATTTTATGAGTAAAAATAAGAAAGATATGACTAAACTAACTAAAGGATACTATACACTCTACATTATTAAATTAGTTTTAAAACATCATTTAGGCACTACTCTACCTTGATGAGGTGTCATATCACCTTTATAAGAAACATAACTGTGTGCCATCATTCCTAGTATTATTATAAACATACCGCACCAAGATAAAATAGACGGAACAGAAGAATGTAATAAAACTAACTCTCCGATAACAGCAAAAAGTACTTCCATAGATTGTGTCGCTTCAACAGTGGCTAGTTTTTGCATATCTCCTCTTACCATTTCAGTTGCTTTGAAAAATAAAATAGTTCCAATTACACCTGAACAAGTAGCAACTAAGATAGATTGTATGGTTTGTTCTTTACTAGGCGTTCCTGTTGTGAAAAAACCATACAAGGATAATAAAAACCAAAATGGTAAGCTCGCTATTGTCATTCCAAGCACACGTTGATAAGTATCCAGACGGTCTCCACAAACCTCCATCATTTTGCGATTACCTAATGGATAAGCAAAAGAAGCCACAATAACAGGGATAATACCAAAAAAAATATCTTTTACAGCAAGAGATTTCGCTTGTTCCATTTGCATAAGCACAATACCAAGAAGAATAATAAGTGACATCCCCATCCCTTTTATTGGTATTTCTCCTCTTTTCTTGCGAAGTCCATCTGGTGTTTGAATGTTTTGGATGAAAAAAGGTGCTAATAAAGCTCCTGATATAATAGTAATTTGCCATGTTCCAGCAATTATCCATCCTGGTGCATGTGCAGCTGCAAAACATAACGGAGCGTAAAACAGGAAAAATCCTACAAAACTCCAAAGAACCCACGTTCCTAGATTTTCTCTCATAACTTGTAATAGCTGCTTTAATTTTTTTCTACTTATAACAATAAGTAAAAGGAATGGAGTCATGAAAATAAATCTTAGTGACGCACTCCATATCCAATTACCGCCTGATAATTCCATCGCTCGATTAATTGTAAATGTAAAAGAAAAAAAGAACGCACCACAAATCCCTAAAAAAATTGGAAGTAAATTCCTCACCTCAATCTGCTTCATGAGTCAGTACCTCCCAATACTTAACCAGTTTTTATACTTACAAATATTAAACTCTCCCCTGCGAATTACTTTATTTCATTTAAAGTAATTTTAATTCGAGGAATATAGATACTTGTTTTACTTTCAAACCCTGAATCCGTTCCAATAAATAACCATAATTCAGCCCTTTTATCCGTCTTCACTACAAAAGGTCTTTTCTTATTATCAAAGGATTTCAATTCGTATTTTTCATTATTACTGTCACTAACTTTTGCTAAGTTTCCAACATTGAAAGCATCTTTACCTTCTATTGCTTGATTACCTTTATCGATGTTCATACGGTAATATCCTAAATTATCTAACTGTGGTAAAGGTTCCTTTGTCGTAGCTCCAACCTTGACATGAACAGCTTCTCCTGGAGCCCCACCTACTCCAAATTCATTCTTATTTGCATTAGTAGCAATATCAAAGTCAAAATTTAAACTGTAAATTGTATTTGGCTTTAATTTTACCTTTTTATCTAATTTTTTCTTGGTAAACATAAATAAATCATCACTTCTATTTACACCACTAATGAAAAGTCCATTTTTCTTATCGTTTATTTCTTTTGGTAAATATTTATTGGAGAATTTCAAATAATAGATGGCTTCATCTTCAACTGGATAATCAGCAAACCCTCCAATCCATCCATCATTACCTTTGTTGAAACTAGAATTAACAACAATAGATTGTGCCCTTGAAAATTGAGGATTTGATTCAATATAATTGCTTGGTTGATTACTAATTTTCTCTGTAATGCCTTGTGCTGCAACTGGAGTAGTTAGATTGGAAGAGAAAAGTGCCCCTCCCGTTAACATGGTTGTTGCTAATATTATTCCAACTCTATTTTTATTAATCATTTTTATATGTACTCCCCGAAAAGATTTTTTGTATTTACGCAACTTGATACTATTTAAATAATTTATTTTAAACCATTAGAGACTGCTGTCCAGAATTGCTTGTTCTCTTGTCCTATTGCATAAACAGAAACCCCGGCAAGATTCTTTGTGACTGTATAATGAGTTTTTTGTTTAATACTTGTTTCATCCTCATACCAAACTTCATGTTTATGATTATTTTTATCCGTATACGTAAACACCATGGAACCAGACACTGCATCACGACGCGGTTTTGCTTTTGTCTTTTGAATAAGTGCATTTGTATCCTTCCAAGCAAGCATTTTGCTATTCTTTTCATCACTCAAATCCCAATCATTTCCGTATGCAGGAATACCCATAATAATTTTTTTATTATCTACCACTCTAGTAGTGTAATCTAGATTTTCTTCTAACCATGGTTGACTAATAGTAGATCCTGGTTCACTCCATGTACCATGCTCATCGTAAGTCATTACTTGAAGAAAATCTGCATTTTTACCTAATTGGGCATAATCAAATGGCCATGTCCATGTATTCTCACGATCTTCCTCATTTTTAGCTGGAACCGATACCATAACAGAATGACCTGAACTATGGAATTTTTTAGATGTCTCTTTTACAAAGGTAGTAAGTAAGTCACGATCTTCTGGATAAATATTTTCTAAATCAATATTTACCCCTGCATAATGATTTTCAACAACCATATCATACATTTTATTTATTAAGTTTGTTCTTTTTTCCTGGCTATCAAGAACATCATGAGCTAGCTTAGAATCGAAGTAATTAATATCATTATTAAAATTAGACACTGCTGCATAACTTTTCATTTTGTTTTTTTGTGAATAATTCAATACATCTCTAGGTACATCGCCTTGGATGTTACCATTTATATCAAAGAAAAAACTATCTGTTGATACTTGATTCATTACTGGTTGTGTTACTTTTAGTGAATCTGTGGACGTACCATATAGTGTATATCCGAGAACAATAGGTTGTTCTGTACTAGACGCAGAAGCTGCGATGTTACTACTACATGTAATAATTGCTGATAGACTTAATCCTACTAAACAAGATTTTACTTTCATTTTTTCTATCTCCCCTTTTTAAAATTAATAATATTACTTTTTATTACACCTATTAAAAATTTTACTCCTTTCATTGTCTTAAGTGTTTACATCGTGTAAACATTACATACGAATAGTAAACTTAACTTTTTTCAATGTCAACCCTTATTAAATTTTATAAATTATCATTTGTTAAGGTAGACTTTACCTAAAAACATATTTTAAAAGTTTAATACGAAAATATTAATTAACTAAAAAATATTCCAAACTAAAAAAGGGTTTACAACGTGTAATCCCCTGTATATAATTCAAACCATTAGAGTACTTACACGATGTTAACACCTTGGACACTCTATAAATGATAGTTTGTGAAATCAATCAAATTTCAGGAGGCTTATTAAATGAAAAAATTAAGAAGATTATCAAACATTGCTTTAGCAGGAACTATCAGTTTAGGAGGAGTAATAGCTTTTACATCAACAAATGCGAGTGCAGCTGAGGTTTCAAAACCAAAATATAATATCTCTACTGAACCACAATTTTCAAACAAGGTAGAAAACGAGAAATCTGTAAAGAGTTTTGGCGCCAATCTGAATGTAAATGTAGATGTTTTAGGAATTGCTAATATGATTAGAGATTCTATTAATAGCAGCGCCAACCGAGCAGGATTTGTAAAAGGAGTTAAAGAATCCGCATTTTATGGGGCAGGTCAACAATACAATGTTATGGTTTTTAACTTAAATCAAGGCTACAACTACAATTTACAAGGTGTTAAATTCTTTGCTACAACAGTATATGATGGGATAACTTATGGAATTTGGGTATTTGAAAGTGGTAAATTTACTAACGAAGGTGATGGTGGATATATTAATTGGGCATTTATGGGCTGGGGAAATAGGACCGGTAACACAGTATGGTTTTACAACCCATTTAGCATGTAATTATATTAATTTTATTTATTAAATAACTATTAATTATTCATCAGCAAAAAATGATAAAAAACATTTTTAAAAAGAAGGTGCTTAAACCAGCACCTTTCCTTTTAATGTAACATCTATATTTGTTTATTGAATCCACTCAGTATAAATTATGTATTTCAATACTGTTTTCATTCAAATTATACAAAAGATATACAAACAGAATTAATTTATATTTCATTTCAAATTAAAGGATTCAGTGAAATTAATAAGGAAATATAAATTTTCATAATAGGGAAGTGTATACTAATGGAAGCAACATGGGGCAAAGATCTAAATCACAAGAGTAATACTAAAAAAAAGAAAATTTTAGATGCTACATTAGAATTAGCCTTAGAAAAAAATTTAAAGGATATCACTATTTCCGATACCCTTAATAAGGTAAAAATTAACAGTGTTACCTTTTATAAATATTATAAATCTATTTATGAGATTTTATTTAGTGTTCAAATTAAACTTTCACTAGATTTATTAGAAGTTGCGAAAGAAGAAGTTCAAAAAGGAAATAATGCCTTAAAAAAAAAGCAATTGCTTAAATGTATTACTAATCAATATCAAACAGCTTCTGCTCCGTTCCACTTTATTAATTTATTTGACTCTAAATCCTATCCACCACCAGAATTAGAAGATAAATATAAAGCTATTACAGGACAAGTTCTATTTGTTTTACAAGAACTGATTGAAGAAGGCATTCAAAATGGATCGTTCCGTAAAGATATTGATTCTAGGATACTTTCCTTAACTATTACCAATATCATTTTAGGTACTTTATTTAGGTTAACAAGTAGAGATGCCATGCTTGAAAAGAAAAGTATCAACTATTCTGATCAAATATTGCAACATCTAGGTACTTTTATAAGTAATTTCTTATCTTGTAAATAAACTTGTTAATTTTATTCTAACTTGAACTACTTAAAATGAATTTATATCAACCTATTTTATAAACTTATATATGTATCCAGAAATAACCCTTTATTACCTCTTCATTAATAGCCTATATAATATAAATAACCGATACCCTACGTTAACTTATAAGCAAAAAACCTTATGGTTACCATTGATTTGTAATTTATTTCATATTAAAATAATGGATAATATTAATGAATTAAAAACTATTTACAATATGGAGTGCAAATTAATGGTCTCAACATGGGAACAAGAATTAGAACAAATGCGTAATGCTAGAAGAAAACAAATTTTAGATGTTGCATTAGAGTTGGCCTTAGAAAAGGGATTAATGGATATTACTATTGTGGATATTGTTAAGCATGCAAAAATTAGTAGGGTTACACTTTATAAATATTATAAATCCATTCATGAGATTTTATTTAATGTTCAAATCAGAATTTTAACCGAATTATTAGAAGCTGAGAAAGAAGAAGTTCAAAAAGGTACCAATGCTTTTGAGAAGATGGAAGCCATGTTTGAATTTATAAGTCATCAATATAAAGAAAATCCCTCACAGTTTCGCTTCATAGGTTTGTTTGATCAACTTTATTCAAAATCATATCCTACACCCGAATTAGAAGAAAAATATACGTCTATTACGGGACAAGCTTTATTCTCATTACAAGAATTAATTGAAGAAGGAATAAAAGATGGTTCATTCCGTAAAGATATTGATTCTCGATTACTTGCCTTAACTATTACTCATATCTTATTAGGTACTTTATACAGAATGGCTACTAGAAGCGAGGTATATGAGAAAGAAAGCATAGACTGTTCTGATCAATTGTTACAAACTTTAATTAGCTTTTTAATAACTTCTATTACTCACTGATGGCTATACTAGCTTTCTTACAATTCAAAAAGCGGCCTATACTTTATTGTTAAATTTGAATCCTAACAGTTTATTATTCAAAAATAAAAAAAGAAGCTCCGTTCCATATGCAGTGCCCCCTGCTAAGTAGACAGGATTTAAAAAACACAACTAAGCAACCTGAGTTCTATATTTATAGGGACTCAGGTTATTTAATTTCTTTTGAAATCTTTGATGATTATAAAAAGGATATATTTGCGGAAGGAATATTATTATCCTTGAGAAAAAGTTCGAAAATTTTTCTGCTCCCTATATACTAAAAAAGAATTAATTAGAAAAAAATGATTTGTTCTTATCGCTTCTTTTTCTAAACTTAAAGTTTTATCAGAATAATAACGAGCAGAAAATTGTTTTTACCATATACAATGCACCTTCATACCAGATGTTCCAGATAAATATCGCTTGAATAATTGTAGAAAAAGCATGACATAAATTTGTCATGCTTTTTCTTTTCTATAAATATTTTTTCAAACCTAACCTGTTACAAAGGCTTTTACTCAAGAAAGAACTTTTTTATT
>NZ_JAKUFT010000110.1:0-11181 GCF_022663605.1 Bacillus cereus group sp. BfR-BA-01379 | reverse complement strand
TTTTTACCATTTTATTTTCTAGGACTAAAGACTTAGAACAAATTCAGATTGTAGTGCGATGTTTAAAATGTCATATTTTTATACACTTGTAGTATAGAATGAGTTTGTTATGAAGTAAGGTAGGGGAAGAACATATGTCTTTATGTCAGTTAGTGAGAAAAAATATAAGAACATTCGCTGCCAAAAGGATGAAGCAATTCATGTGGGTTGCTATGAGTACTATGATTTTATTTTTTATGATTTCGCTCCAATTTAATGAAGTAGTTGTTGAGGAATTAGGGACTACACTTTTATTTCAAATGTGTTTTTATACACTGTTTCTTATATTCATTTTTATATGTGTTTTTACTACATATAAAATAACGTTTTCTCTTCTACAAGTGAGGAAAGAGGAAATTAAATCTTATGTAGTAGAGAATAGGAAGAGAAATGACGTACTATGTTTATTATGTCAGGAGCAATTATTTATTTATGGAGCAGCGTTTGTTTTTGGATTAGTTAATGGGATGTTATTTTTGAAATTATTTACGATTATCTTTATGAAAATAGCAGGAATACAAGGGATAAATAGTGCACCGATTACAATATATGCAATAGCAGTTGTTAGTATAATTATGATCGTTATCGTCCTATTATCGATGATGCAATGTTTTCGATTTGTTCAAATTTTACAAGATAAAAATTCATTTCATTTCAAGGAAAAGGCATGAGAAATCATGCCTTTTTCTATTTTACACATAAAAATAATCATGTTACAGTGTAAAGACCTGACAAAGAATGGGAAGGAAAGGTTGTATAGAATGACAAATGAACAGTCGATTGTAAAGGTTGAGCGATTAACGAAGCGAATCGGTTCAAAGACACTTGTAGAAAATATTAGTTTCGAAGTTAAAAAAGGTGAAGTAGTTGGTTTACTCGGACCAAATGGTGCTGGAAAAACGACTTTAATGAGAATGATGGTCGGCATGATTCGTATGACAGAGGGAGAAGTTTGGATTGACGGCCAATCTGTAAAACAGCAATTTGAAAGTACTGCTTCGAAAATTGGAGCAGTAATTGAGACACCGGAATTTTATCCTTTTTTGAGCGGCTATGAAAATTTAACATATTTCGGACGAATGAATGGTAACGTGACAGAAGAACGTATCGATGAAGTAGTGAAATTGTTAGGGATGGGACAAGTAATTGACCGCAAAGTAAAAGCATATTCACTTGGCATGAGACAACGTTTAGGAATTGCTCAAGCGCTTATTCACAATCCAGATGTATTGATATTAGATGAACCAACGAATGGATTAGATCCTAGTGGAATACATGAAATGAGAATGTACATAAAGAAAATTGCACATGAACAAGGAAAAGCGGTACTTGTATCTAGTCACTTACTTTCAGAAGTTGAATTAATGTGTGACAGAGTTATCATTATTCAGCACGGAGAATATGTGGCGACGCAAAATATTCAGCATAATCAAAGCGAAGAGATGGAGACAATCCGTATACGTGTAGATGATGCAAAGAGAGCAGCGGAATTGTTAAACCAAGATGTTTTAATAAAAGGTAATGATCTACTTATTACTGTAAAAGATGAAGAAATCCCAAATGTTATTCGTACATTGCTTGAGAAAAATATTCAAGTGTATCGTGTATATGAAGAAAGAAAAACGTTAGAAGAGCAATTTTTAGAATTAACAGGGGGAAAAGATATTGTTTAATTTAGTATATAACGAATTGTATAAAATATTTAAGCGAAAGCGAACGATTATTCCCTTTGCAGTTATTGCAGTATTAATAATTGGATTAGGATGGGTTACGGTAAAGTATCTAGAACCAGAAACAAAAGGATGGAAAGCTGATTATACAGAACGAACTATAGAAATTGAGAAAAAGCTAGGCATGAAAAAAGAAGCTATTTTAGCAGAGCGATCTGGAGACGAGCTTGTAAAGGAATATCAGCTGAAGATGAAGTACATAGACACAGATACAGCGCCGGCAAGCAGTTCGCCGCTTTCTTTCATGAGAGATACAGGTTTTATCGTATTTCCAATATTGCTCCCGTTTATCCTTGTGTATGCAAGTACAATTTTTGCGAATGAATATAGCTGGGGAACATATAAATTTTTAACGATACGACCGGCGAGTCGCTTTAAAATTTTGACAGCGAAATTTTTAGCAATCGTAATATTTGCAGCATTATTGTTTATATTTAATATGATTTTCTCCACATTATGTGGACTTGTTATTTATAAATTCCAGCAGCCTGCATGGAGCGAGTTTATTTTCCAAGACGGAAATATTATAAAACAAAATATTTTTGTAGAAGCTAGTAAGTATTATATTTTATCGTGGTTGCCGACTATTGTGTATGCAGCATTTGCATTTATGATTTCTGTGTTAACAAGATCTAGCGGAGGCGCGATTGGTATTTCACTATTTCTTGCTTTATCCGGAAACATTGCATTACTAGCAGCAACTAGATATGATTGGGCGAAATATTTACTGCCAGCAAACACAGATTTATACAGTATTGCAAAGAATGGCAGTTTTATTGATGGAGTAACGTTCCCATTTGCTTCATGTATGTTATTCCTGTATTTATTTGTATTTTTAAGCATTTCCTATACGGTATTTTTAAAACGTGATTTAACTTAATAAAAGAGCCGTTAAGTATTTCTTAACGGCTCTTCTTTATGCGAATTGTTTAAGTGCTTTTTCAGCTAACAAAGCGAAGTATTCTGCACTTATAGGTAACGCTCGCTCGTCTACTGTAAAAGCGGGATGATGCCATTCATGTGTGCCACTCGTTCCCATAAAGACGAATGAACCAGGTATTTCTTGTTGATAAAAAGAAAAATCTTCTCCGGCCATTGACGGGGTAGGAGAGATGATATTTAAATTCATTTTTTCGGCAACTTGGGTGGATAAGTTTGTTAGAGATGTATCGTTATGAACAGCAGGAGGACCTGCATAAAAACGAAATTCTGTTTTTACACCCAATGCATCAGAAACCCCTTGAATAATACGTTTCATTAGTGCGGGAATCTTTTCGCGTGTTTCAGCTTGGAATGTACGTACAGTTCCTTCCAGTGTAGCTTTTTCAGGAATAACGTTCCATGTATTTCCTGAATGGATGTTTGTGACACTAATGACTGCATTATGTGAAGAACTTATATTTCGGCTTACAATTGTTTGGAGTGCCATAACAATTTGAGAGGAAGCGACAATAGGGTCTACCCCAGCATCTGGTACAGCTGCATGTGTACCAACTCCGTGAATTTCAATTTCAAAGCGATCAACTCCGGCCATGAGTGGACCATCTTTAATACCGATTGTACCTACTGGTAAATCAGGTTTATTATGCATACCGAAAATAGCTTGCACATTACGTAAATGTCCAGCTTCAATTACTTTGCAAGCACCATCGCTACTTTCTTCAGCTGGCTGGAATATAAAGCGTACCGTTCCGCTAAGAGAAGATTCTTTTTCTTTTAATAAATAAGCGGCACCTATAATGGCAGCTGTATGAAAATCATGACCGCAAGCATGCATCTTACCGTGAATTTTGGAAGCGTACGGCAAATTTGTTTCTTCTTGAATAGGAAGTGCATCGATATCAGCACGGATTGCTATAATTGGTCCGCTATTATTCCCAGAAATTTCAGCAATAACGCCTGTTTCTAAACTAGAATTTATAATCTTAATGTGTTTCTCTTCTAACCAATTTTTTATAGCTTTCGTCGTTTCAAATTCTTCGTATGATAATTCTGGGCGCTCATGTAAATTTCGACGAATAGAAATTAGCGATTCAGTTAATTGCTCTAGATTTGCTGCCACGTATAATGCCCTCTTTCTTAAATAAAGTATTTATATTAAGTATACAATAAGAAAAGAGAGGATTCTCAAATGAAAATCCTCTCTCGTTTTATGCTGCCAGTTTTTTGTGTGTATGATGTTTACGATAACGTCCACGCATTGCATAGGCAATTTGCGGGATTGCAATACCGATTAAAATAAGTGATACACCGATCCATTGTGAAGATAGCACCGCTTCTTTTAAAACGAACACAGACATAATTGTTGTAACTGGTAGTTCTGCGGCACCAAGAATAGTCGCTAAGCCAGAACCGATCTTTGGAATACCGATTGTAAAGGCGATAGAAGGAATAACGATACTAAATGTTCCTAATCCTAAACCGTATTTCCAAAGTCCTTCAGAAATTGCACCACTAAAAATAAATGTTGGCGGGAATACGATCATTACTAAAGTTAAAGCGCCAGTCATTAAGAGAACACCGCGCGGTAATGAAGGTACTTCAACGGCAACTTTTCCGCTCACGAAAATGTATGTTGCGAATGTAACAGCAGATAATAAACCTAGTATGATTCCAGTCATATCGAAATCACCTGCTGATTTCTCTAGTAAACCACTTGATAAAAATGTACCTGCAAGTAAGAAAATAACGGAAATAACCTTTTCTCTTGAAGGGAATGTTCTTGTTGCGACTGCTTCAATAATAATTCCGACCCAAACGAATTGGAATAAAAGTATAATTGCAATAGATGCTGGTACAGTTTTTAATGAACCATAATAAAAAATTCCAGTAAAACTTGCAGATGTACCTGCAACGAATAAAATTAACGCTTGTTTTAATGGAACACGATGTCTAGAAAATAGAAGTGTAATAGCAAGCAAAATAATCCAACCGAACAAATATTGGCTACCAATTACTTCTCCAAGTGAAAATCCTTCTGCATATGCAAGCTTAACAAAAATAGCTAAAATCCCATAACTACACGCTCCTAATAAAACTAAAAGAGAATAACGAAGCATGACAAATTCCTCCCATCTATATGAAATTGTTCCTAACGGACATATATAACTAGAGGGAAGTATACAAAATTAAAAATGAAGGGTCAAATAAAAGAAAAGTGTGACATTTTATAGAATAATAATAAAAGTATGATATTTATGCATAATCTTGAAATTAGTAATAATAGAAGTATTATAAAATCAGCTTCGTATTGTATAAAGACAGCATTTGAAAAAAATATTTTTTAAGCAATATATATGTAGGCGTACTTGTATCGTGCTAATCATTTGAGAAACTACATCACCTTTGTTATGTTAATAACATTAGAGAGGTTTTGTAGTCTAATTGAGATTTTTCTATATAATAGAAGGAAATGAAAACGTTTTTTTAGAAACAGTGTGAAATGGTAGTTTTTATTATTATCACGTTGTTAAAGTGATTTCACGAATTGTTCATAGTATTTTTATATGTTTTTGCTACAATATGTAAAGAGAGGAGTGGAACAATGCAAGATATTAGTATTTTTTTAGCGTTTGGCGCTGGGTTTCTATCATTTATTTCCCCATGTTGCTTACCGCTTTATCCGGCATTTTTATCGTACATAACAGGTATGTCGGTTTCTGAGTTGAAAGAAGAAAATGCAATGCTTCGCAAGAGAAGTATGATACATACAGCGTTTTTCTTACTTGGATTTTCAATTATATTCATTGCAATTGGATTTGGTACAAGCTTTATCGGAGGTATCTTTACAGATTATAAAGATTTAATTAGACAGTTAGGTGGTATATTTATCATCGTGTTCGGTCTTATTATTGTCGGTGTGTTTAAGCCGAAATTCTTAATGCAAGACCGTAAATTTACGTTTAAAAATCGTCCGAGTGGCTATTTTGGATCCGTTTTAATTGGATTGGCATTTGCTGCAGGGTGGACACCTTGTACAGGACCTATTTTAGTATCTGTCATTGGATTAGCAGCAACGAACCCAGAATCAGCAATGATTTATATGATTGCATATATACTTGGATTTGCTATCCCATTTTTCGTGCTATCATTCTTTATTACGAAAATGACTTGGATTAAAAGAAATAGTATGAAATTCATGAAAATCGGGGGATACGTTATGATTGTCATGGGTATCTTCCTATACTTTAACTGGATGACGAAAATTATCGTGTATTTCTCAAGTTTATTTGGTGGTTTTACTGGTTTTTAGTATTATTCTGTGAAAATGTTGGAAATACTAACGGAAAAGCATATAATGAAAGTATATTTTGCATATAGCCACAAAAAAGGATGAGAAAATATGAACATAGTTGTTTTATCCAGTATCGTTGCTGTTTGTATGGCTGTCGGTGCGATGTTTATTCGTTTAAAAGCAGCTAAGAAACCTGCAACATTGAAAAAAATTATACTTCCACCATTTTTTATGAGTACGGGAGCATTGATGTTTGTTTTTCCAGAATTTCGACTAACTCCAGCAGAAATATTAGAAGCAATTGGCGTCGGTTTGTTTTTCTCTATTTTTCTTATTAAAACATCTAAATTTGAAATTAGAGGACAAGAGATTTATTTGAAGCGTTCAAAAGCATTTGTTTTTATATTAATTGGATTACTTGTCGTACGGATTGTATTTAAAACATACTTAAGTCAATCCCTTGATTTAGGACAACTTAGTGGCATGTTCTTCTTACTGGCGTTCGCTATGATTGTGTCATGGAGAATTGCTATGTACCGTTCCTTTACGAAATTACAAAAGGAAATGGAAAAAGAAGATGGTTTTTATAATGAAAAAGATATGAAATTAACTTAAAAACTGTATATGTATAACATAAAAAGACAGCGTTTTTTGACGTTGTCTTTTTATTTATATTGTTAACATCTTCTGTCCCAGCCGCGTCGTATAAAACGTTCCCCATTAAAGAAACAATTTAAATTTGGTGATACGAAAGGACCGATAAACGGAATAATATTTGGTTCTGTAGTCTCATCGACAGGGATAGGTGGTTTAGTAGGGTCAGGTCTTAGTGTATAGCGAATGCGAGCGGTATTTCGAATGAGACCATTTCTTGGCTCTGCTGTTACTTGAACGATAAAACGGACAACAACGGATTCACCTGGTTTAACAGTTTCAATAAGAATACCAATAGTCGGATTACTTCCAGGACGTGAAACGCCGTTTACTGTTACTGAATTTGGATAGAAAGTAACTTCGGGAGGCAGTGGATCGGTAATGAGTACATTATTAGCAGGAATAGCGCCATTGTTAGTAAAGGTAAGTGTATATGTGATGAAGTCACCAAGCTCCACGCTATTTACATTCGCTGTCTTAATAAATGTGTTTGGCTCATTAGGATTTACTTCTATCGTAATTGGTGGTGTTGTTGTCGTTGTTGTGACAGGAGGTCTAGTAGGATCAGGTTGAGAAGTATACGTAATGGATGCGATATTTGTAATCATTCTATTAGCTGGAAGTGTAATAACCTGTACTTGGAATGAAATAGTTACTGATTCTGTTGGATTAAGAGTTCCGACTGGAATTCCTGTGGATGGATTTGCGTTTGGAACGGGAATGTTATTAATTGTGACACTATTTGGAATGAATGATGTGCCGACAGGAAGTGAGTCTGTAACAGAAATATTAGTGACAGGAATCGTACCTTCATTTTGGAATGTGATAGTAAATGTAATCGTATCACCTACTGACACGATGGATGTATCAGCGGTTTTTATCGGATTAATAGTGCCAACGTTTACAGGGGTAATTGTAGTAGGTGTAGGCGTAGTAACGGATACAGGTGGCTTAGTAGGATCAGGTTGGTATTGGAAGGAAACGTTACCTTGGTTTTGAATTTCTCCGCTTGGTGGAATTGAAGTAACAAGGACACGGAAAGAAATCGTTGCGGATTCAGAAGGAGCAAGTGTTGAAATCGGGATGCCTGTGGATGGATTTGCGGTTGGTTGTGGCACATTGTTTATGGTAACACTATCTTGAATGAAAGAAGTACCTACAGGAATTGTATCAGTTACAACAATATTGTTAGCGGGAATGGTACCTGTATTTTGGAGTGAAATCGTATACGTAATGATATCACCTAGTGTAACTGTTTCCGGCGTAGCTGTTTTTTGCGGATTTAATATAGCTGTATTTACATTCGTTGTGTTAATTGGAGTAGGGTCTGTAATGGTAATAGGAGGTTCACCGGGAACTGGTTCATATGTGAAAGTAACAGTTGCTTGATTTCGAATGATACCACCAGGTGGTACGCTTGTTACTCTCGCTTGGAATTGAACAGTAATTGTGTCGTTCGGATCGACTGTACCTACAGGTATACCCGCTACAGGATTTGCTCCAAGGTCTGGAAGGCCATTTATTACAACGCTACCAGGAACAAATGTTAACCCATTCGCTAACGGATCGGTAATGATGACGGAAGTTGCAGGGACTGATCCGCGATTTTGGAAGGTTACGGTATACATTATGATTTCATTTATATCTACAATTTGTTTGTCTGCTAGTTTATTTGGGTTAGGTGTAGGTGTAATAACGGATACTTCAACAGTTGGAGTAGGATCTGTAATGGTAATAGGTGGTTCGCTAGGGTTTGGCTGGAATGTGTAAGTGACAGTTGCTGTATTTGTAATAATGCCGTCTGGTGGCAATGTTGTTACAGTAACTTGATAAATTAATGTAATAATTTGTCCTGGAGTTACTGTTCCGACATTTACACCACTACTTGGATTTACACCAGGTAAAGAAACACCATTTACAGTAACACTATTCGGTACGAAATTGGTTCCAGCTGGAGTAGGGTCTGTCATAATGACATCTGTCGCATTAATATTTCCTACATTTTGGAATGTGATTGTATATGTGATAGTATCACCGAGATTGATTATTTGAGGGTTTGCTTGCTTGTTAGGGTTAATGGTAACTTCACTTACTCGAGTTTTTGTAGCAGGTGTAGGTGTAGTAATAGATACAGGTGGTAAGTTTGGATCTGGCTGATATTGGAATGAAACGGTGCCCTCATTTTCAATAAAACCTGTCGGCGGTATCGATGTTACTTGTACTTGGAAAGTTACGACGGCCGAGGTGTTAGGTTCTAATGTACCAATAAGAATTCCAGAACTAGGGACGGTACCTGGTTGTGGCACGTCATTAATCATTACACTATTTGGAATGAAAGTAGTACCAGCTGGAATAGGATCGGTTACAAGTACATTCGTGGCAGGGACAGTTCCTGTATTTTGTAAGGAGATTGTATAAGTGATTGTGTCACCTAATAACGCAAATGCTTTATCAGCGGATTTTGTAGGATTCGTTGTCGCTGTGTTGACATTTGTAGTAGTAGGGGGCGTTGGAGTAGTTACTGTTACTGGTGGTTCTCCAGGATTAGGTTGGAATGTGTAGGTGATAGTAGCTTCATTTACAATAATTCCGTTAGGTGGTATGGAAACAACGCGAACTTGGAATGTTAAAACAACTGATTGACTAGGGTTTAATGTGCCCAGAGGGATGCCCAGAGCTGGGTCAACATTACTAGTTGGTACACCATTAATTGTAACGCTATTTGGAATGAAAGTAGTTCCTGTTGGGATGGGGTCTGTAAAAACGATGTCTGTCAGTTGTACAGTTTGTAAGTTTTGGAAGGTAACGGTGTACGTAATAATATCACCTATATCAACGTTGTTTCGATCAGCTGTTTTCGATGGATTAATAATACTATTAATGATTTCAGTATTAACTGGTGGTGTTGTCTCTGTTTCTGTAATAGGAGGTTCATTTGGATTAGGCTGAGATGTAAAGTTGACTGAACCAACATTTGTAACAACCCCGTTAGGCGGTATATTTGTAATCGTTACTTGGAATGTGATGTTTACTATTTGATTCGGTTGTATAGTACCGATAGGTATTCCGACACTTGGATCAATACCTGGTTGTGAAATACCATTTACTGTAACGGAATCTATAATAAATTGTGTACCTACTGGTGGTGGATCAATGACAGATACATTTGTCATAGGAATATTTCCGATGTTTTCAAGAGTGATTGTATACGTGAGTACATCTCCAATGTTAGCAACTGATAAATCTACTGTTTTAGTTGACTCTAACTCTGCATTTTGTACAATTGTTTCTGCGATTGGAGTAGGTGTGGTTGTTGTAATAGGCGGAAGGGTAGGGTCTGGTTGAGATGTGTAAGTGACATTTGCTTCATTTGAGATAATACCATTTGGTGGTAGAGCAGTTACTTGTACTTCTAAAGTAACAGTCACTATTTGTCTAGGATTTAATGTGCCAACTGGGATTCCTGTTTCAGGTGTCAAGTCAGGTTGTGAAATACCGTTAATCGTAATGCTTCCAGGAATAAATGTAGTTCCAGTAGGGATAGAATCTGTAATAATGACATCAGTTGCAGGTATATTACCAGAATTTTGAAGGGTGATTGTATAAGTGAGTGTATCGCCAATACTTGCAAACTCACGGTCTACTGTTTTTTGCGGATTCGGGTTAGCGGTACGAACCGGTAAAGTAACAGTAGGAGTCGTTTCTGTCGTTGTAATAGGTGGTTCACTAGGGTTAGGTTGAGAAATATAGGTTACAACGGCCGTATTTTCTATTTTTCCGTTAGGTGGAATAGCATTTATTTGTACTTGGAACGTAACCGTGACAGTTTCGCCAGGGTTAACAGTACCGACGGAAATACCTGTGATTGGGCTTACGCCAGGTTGAGGAATATTATTTACTGTAACGCTATTCGTAACAAAAGTTGTACCAGGTGGCAAAGAATCTGTAATTGTTACACCTGTAGCAGGGATGGTTCCTTGGTTTGTAAATGTGACAGTATAAGTTACGATATCACCAATTTCTGCAAACGTAAGGTTTGCAGTTTTTGTTGGACTTATGACTACAGTTTGAATAGGAGTCGTAGTTTCAGGAGTCGTTTCTGTTTTTGTGACGGGAGGTAAATTTGGATCCGGTTGATAATTAAATGTGACACTTCCTTGATTGCGTATTTCGCCGCTAGCAGGGATGTTTACTACTCGTACTTGGAAAGTAATCGTCGCTCGTTCGGACGGCGCTAAAGTTCCAAGTGAAATTCCTGATGCTGGATTGGTTCCTGGTTGAGGAATACCATTAATCGTAACACTATCTGAAACAAATACAGTACCAGTAGGGATAGAATCAATCACGGTTATATTCGTAGCAGGGACAGTACCGGTGTTTTGAAATGAGAGTGTATAGGTAATGATATCATTTAATGCAACGAAGGAGCGATCAGCTGTTTTTTGTGGATGTAGTGTTGCTGTATTAACTGCCGTTTCTGTTTCAGGAGTTGTAATAGTTGTTGTAACAGGAGGTTCATTCGGA
>NZ_JAKUFT010000109.1:0-11456 GCF_022663605.1 Bacillus cereus group sp. BfR-BA-01379 | reverse complement strand
TCTCAAGGTGGCAATGTAAAAGATAATGAGAAAAAACAAGGCGATAAGTTACCTAATACGGCAACACATTATCCTGCATCTATTTTAATGGGACTTTCAACATTCCTAATCGGTATGTTACTATTTATTCGCCGTAAAAATGCAAAATAAAACACATCCTTCCATCTAAAACATACATGAAATAAATTGTAAAACTAAAAAGGACTTTGGATTGCATTATATTATGCAGCCCAAAGTCCTTTTTATCACCTATCAGAAAGAGTATTAATACGCTTTTCCCCAATACACCATTTGTTTAGATTCTTGACCACAACAAATACATTCGTCAGCTAAATGCTCTTGCTCAAAAGGCATACAGCGTGAAGATACTCCAACTTCTTCTTTTAATTTCTCTTCACAAGCTAATTCTCCGCACCACATTGCCTTAATAAATCCTTGCTTTTCATCCGCTACTTTTTTCATCTCTTCGAAATTCGTCGCACTATACGTATTCTCATCGCGAAATACTTTTGCCTTATTAAATAAAGAATTATGAATTTCCTCAAGTAATGCTGGAATACGTTCTTCTAATTGATCCATTGATATAAATTCTTTTTCTTTCGTATCTCGTCTTACAAGTACGACTTGATTCTTTTCAATATCTTTAGGGCCAACTTCTAATCGAATTGGAATGCCCTTCATTTCATACTCATTAAATTTCCAGCCTGGTGTTTTATTACTAGCATCTATTTTTACTCGTGCAACCTTTTGAATATGTTCTTGTAACTCTGTTACTTTCGCTAAAACTCCTTCTTTATGCTGAGCAATTGGTACAATAACAACTTGCACTGGTGCGACTTTAGGAGGCATTACAAGCCCATTATTATCACTATGAACCATAATAAGTCCACCTATCATTCTTGTTGATACACCCCAAGATGTTTGGTGTACATATTGCCACTTACCGTTACGATCTAAAAACTTAATATCAAATGCTTCAGAGAAATTCGTTCCAAAGTTATGAGATGTTCCTGTTTGGAGTGCTTTCCCATCATGCATTAAGCTTTCAATCGTATAAGTCGCCTTTGCGCCCGCAAATTTTTCTTTCTCTGTTTTTTGTCCTTTAATTACTGGTATCGCTAAGTAGTCTTCACAGAAAGAAGCATATAGATTTAAAATATGTAACGTTTCAGCTTGAGATTCTTCTGCTGTTTCATGAATTGTATGACCCTCTTGCCATAAGAATTCCGTTGTACGAAGGAATGGTCGCGTTGTTTTCTCCCAACGAACTACTGAACACCACTGATTATATAGCTTTGGCAAATCATTATAGGATTGCACAATTTTTGAAAAATGCTCACAGAATAAAGTTTCAGATGTAGGGCGTATACAAAGTCTTTCTGCTAACTTTTCATCCCCGCCATGTGTCACCCATGCTACTTCAGGAGCAAACCCTTCTACATGGTCTTTCTCTTTTTGCAATAAACTCTCTGGGATAAACATTGGCATATACACATTTTCATGACCAGTTGCTTTTAACTTCTCATCCATCACTTTCTGCATATTTTCCCATAAGGCATAACCGTACGGACGTAGAATCATACATCCTTTTACACTTGAATAATCAACAAGCTCTGCTTTTTTTACAATATCTGTGTACCACTGTGCAAAGTCCTCTTCCATCTTCGTAATCGCTTGTACTTGTTCTTTTGCCATAGTCAGTCTTCCTCCTTTTGAAAATACAAAAAAGCCCGCGTCCCTAAATAGGGACCGAGCTTTGCCGGCGTTACCACCCTGATTCATGCACAAAAATTGCGCATGCTCTCTTTTTGATAACGGGAAATTCCCGCTGCATATGCAGAACGCAAAGGTAGGTTCCATATCGCCTTTTTAAGAATCTTTCAGCCGGGCTGATTCTCTCTCTGCTAAAAAGGTTGAACATGTACTAGTCCTTTTTCATCGTTATAACGAAATAAATTTGTTGATTATCATAATACAAATTCTTTTTTAAAACAATAGCTAATTTTCTCATTTTTATATATTCTTTTCGTTTTTTGCAGTTTTATACGTAGCTTTTTCTCGTGATTTTTAAAAGTTGATGTGCAATCATACCGATAAGTGTACCAAGTAGAACGAAAAAACCAATAAATCCATATCCCATTCCTTCCCATCCACCAATTACCATCATTGTAACGGGAAAGGATGCTAAACAAAGAAGTATTAAACTAAGTGCAAATATAATATCGAACTGTTTGTTTGGAAACCGTTTCTTTAGTAAATACGAAATACCAAATACAAGGATAATCGTAATTCCGCCAATGATATAAAAGATACTAAATCCATCTAGCCAATCCATAGTGTTTCCTCCTCCCATTCATTCCCTTATACTTAATTATATGTTTAACTTTTCTGAAAATAAATAATAAATTTTTACCTAGAAATATATTTTTATTACTAGGTATTAATAGTAATATATAAGAATAGGTTTTATATAATCAGGAGGGAACTTTATGGATAAAGCATTAACAAACCACGTCATTATTTTATCTTTCGATTGCTTATCAGCTTTAGATTTTCCTATATTACAAAAACTTCCTAATTTCCAAACATTAATAAACAAGGGCGCGATGGCGAGAAAAGTGGAACCTATTTATCCTTCTGTAACATATCCAAGTCACTCAACAATCGTTACTGGAAACTACCCTAATAAACATGGCGTAGTTAGCAATACATTACTTCAACCTGGACGCGAGTCACCAGATTGGCATTGGTATCGAAAATCCATTAAAGGAACAACGTTATACGATGAAGCACGTAAAGCAAATTTAACGACAGCTGCCCTTCTATGGCCTGTTACCGGCAGAGCAAATATTGATTACAATTTACCAGAAATTTTTCCAAATAGACCGTGGCAAAATCAAATTTTAGTTTCATTATTTAGCGGTAGCCCGCTATATCAATTAGATTTGAATCAACGTTTTGGTCATATAAGAAATGGCTTATCCCAGCCTGAACTCGATGATTTCGTACTTGCTTCTGCTGTGCATACAATTCAGACGAAAAAGCCTAATGTCATGTTTGTACATTTCACCGATTTAGACACCCAAAGACACTATTACGGCTTTGAATCTCAAGAAACAATAGCCGCAATTCATAGACATGATGAACGGCTAGGAAAAATTATTCAAGCTTTAAAAGACAGTGATCTATACGAAGAGAGTACAATTATTGCTCTTGGTGATCATAGCGCTTTAAGTGAAAACAAAGCCATTCAATTAAATGTACTATTTCATCAAAAAGGGCTTATATCTATAAACTCAAAAGGAAAATTAGTAGACTGGAAGGCCTATTGCCAAAGTTGCGATGGCTCTGCCTATGTATATGTGAAAGACAAAAATGATACAGATACAATTCAAAAAGTACAACTACTACTTGAAGAATTACTTCAAAATAAACAAAACGGTATTGAATTTATACTACATGATGAAGCTGCAAAAGACTGTGGTGCAGATGGTAATTGTTTATTTATGTTGGAAGCACAAGAAGGCTATTATTTCACTGAAAACTATACAGGCGATTTTATAAAAGAAATTACTGAAAAAGATGTTACGCCTAGTAAAAAATATACATTTGGTACGCATGGATACTCCCCGACAAAACCTAACTATGAAACAATTTTTATTGCTGGTGGGAAAGGGATAAAAAGCGGTGTTACCATCCCGTATATGAGACTTATTGATGAAGGTCCGACTATCGCTAGGCTACTCGGTTTACACTTAGGTGAAACAGACGGATCAATTGTAGAGGATTTACTTCAATTGTAAAGAACTGTGTATATATGTAAAAGTTATGTAAAAATCATCACTGTTTCTCTTTTTATAATTTTTATTTTTGTACACTGTTAGTAGAACAAATTTAAGGGGGAACATTATATGAAAAAAATGTCCAGACAAGAAAAAAGCTGGATATTATACGATTGGGCGAACTCGGTATATTCGCTCGTCATTACAACTGCATTATTCCCAATTTACTTTAAGGCAGCTGCAAAAGAAGCTGGACTATCTGGTGCAACTTCAACAGCATATTGGGGATATGCAAACTCGTTCGCTACACTGTTAATTTCTATACTTGCTCCTATTCTCGGCACAGTTGCTGATTATAAAGGGTTTAAAAAACGATTTTTCACATTCTTCTTCGGACTCGGCATCGTATTTACAAGTATGCTAGCAGTCGTCCCAACATCTCAGTGGTACTTATTACTAGGTTGCTATATGCTCGCACTAATCGGTTTTGCGGGAGCAAACATTTTTTATGATGCATTTTTAGTAGATGTTACCTCTAAAGATAGAATGGACCGAATTTCTACAAGAGGCTTTGCATTAGGCTATATTGGGAGCACCATTCCTTTTATCGGTTGTATCGCTCTTATTATTCTTGCTCAAAAAGGAACTATCCCTTTATCAGTCGGCATTGCTAGTCAAATTTCATTCGCAATAACAGCTCTTTGGTGGGGATTATTTACAATTCCAATGCTAAAAAACGTAGAGCAAACGCATTATATTGAACGCCATCCAAGACCGATTGCAATGAGCTTCAAACGCCTTGCTGATACTTTTAAAAATATTAAAGAATATAAAACAGTCTTCATGTTCCTAATCGCCTATTTCTTCTACATTGACGGGGTCGATACAATTATTACTATGTCTACCGCTTACGGAACAGATCTCGGTATTAGTGCAACGAATCTATTAATCATCTTATTTGTCACACAAATTGTAGCTTGTCCATTCGCTTTATTATATGGAAAATTATCAGAAACATTTACAGGGAAAAAAATGCTATATGTCGGTATTATTATTTATATTATTATCTGCACATATGCTTATTTCTTAAAAACAACACTCGATTTCTGGATTTTAGCAATGTTAGTTGCCACTTCTCAAGGTGGTATTCAAGCGCTTAGTCGTTCCTATTTTGCAAAACTAGTACCTAAAGAATCTGCAAATGAATTCTTCGGATTTTATAATATATTTGGCAAGTTCGCAGCGATTATGGGTCCAGTATTAGTCGGTGTTACGACGCAATTAACGGGAAAAACAAACGCTGGTGTCCTTAGTATTATTGTACTGTTCATTATCGGTGGATTCTTATTAACTAGAGTTCCTGAAAATAGTACATCCGTTACACCACCTAGTCCAAAAACGAAAACGCTATAAGAAAAAGATCCTCTTCATATGAGAAGAGGATCTTTTTCTTATTTTATCGATAACGTCTTACAAGTAAAAATTCTACAGCCGGCTTTACAACTATCGCAGCGCATAACGCAAACAAAAGCGGTATGTTATGAAAATCAATCCATTTATTAAAACCTACCGATGCGAAAAACAAACCAAAAATTAATACAACAAGTACATAATACGTAACATTTGCACTTGTTTTTAATACATGCTTTTCTACATCTTCTTTCTCCTCCGTTGTCCCTTCCACATTATGCGATGCCAAACTTTTAAACATATAATGTAATGCGATGCTACAAATAAATAGTGCATACCAGTTTACTTGAAGTTCAATTAACCAATAATAAAGTGCAAACACTAACGTACTTATAGCCACTAATGTCGTAACTACAAGGCTTATTTTCTCTTTCCCCAACAACTATTCCCCCTACAGCTTGTACAAAAATAGTTTATCAACAGTTGTTCCTAATACTTCAGCTAAACGGAATGCTAACGCTAAGCTTGGATCATATTTATTATTCTCAATTGCATTTATCGTCTGTCTAGAAACTTTACACTTATCAGCCAATGCACCTTGTGAAATATTGTTTTCAGTGCGTAATTCATAGATTTGATTTTTCACACCATTTCTCCTAACCTGTAAAATCGTTTTTACATCATCAGTATATAGTTGGGGCATTTCATTGTCAAAAGATTGCCACAAAAAAAGGAGCAATTCTGCTCCCTTACAATGGTTATTTCGAAGCTAACGAATTTGTTATTTCCTCTTTATTAGCGACATCTTCTTTATTTATTTGCATGCGTAGAACCGGCCCTATCGCAAATAAAATAAGTGCCATTGCTATACAAAATACAGTAACTAGTGAAGTCATCTCCTTCAATCCTCCAGCTAGTGAAGTTCCGATTAACATCGCCCCCATAAACAGCGGCAAAATTGTTCCATTTACTCTTCCAATCATATTTTCTGGTACAAGTTGAATCATAAGCGTACCGACAATGATATTAACACAAGCTAAACAAATACCTGTTCCAAACCTCATGAAACTAGTAATCCAAAATGATGTAGATAGCCCTTCTACTAAAAATGATATTGCTAATATGCTCATACCGAATACAAACATCTTTTTCGGATTCACTTTTGAAGCAAAAACTGCAGCAACAATCCCACCGACTAACATACCGATTCCATCAGCTGCGGCTAAATATTGAACTGCTTCTTTTTCCATTCCAAGCCGTTCTATTACAAGAAACACTTCTAATGGATTCGTTAGTCCAACAGCTAAGCCCATAATGGTGAAAGTGATCGTAATCATACGTAAATTTTTCGTATGAAGAACGTATTTCCACCCCTCTTTTATATCATTTTTCAATGAATCTCTCGCCACTTGCTCTTGTTCCACCCATTTTGGTAAAAACGAAAGAGCAATAGCAGATAACAAAAATAAAATGATTAAGCTATATAGTGACGTAAATAAACCAAGTTGTGTGTACACAAGCGATCCTACTACTGGTCCAAAAATCAGAAATAATGACTGTAATGTTTGGTTAAATGCAATCGCATTTGCTACCTGTTCTTCTTTTACATAGCGCTTAAATATACGCGAAGATGATGGCTGAGAAAACTGACCTACAATCGCGGAAATGAGTGTTGCAAAAAATATAGCCTGCCAATAATCTAACTTTAACAACAAGACAATTCCTACAATAGACAGTACACTTAATACATCTCCAGCAACCATCGTTCTTTTCGGATTCCAGCGATCAGCTAGCGCCCCACCGATAAACGAGAAAATAAAAATAGGTGCATATTCCATAACCGATAACAAAGAAACTGAAACTGGATCATTATTCGTTCGCTCCATTATGAAATATAAAAGAGCCATATTTCTGATCCAAATTGCAAATTGTTGTAAAATATCAGATGCCATAACGAGCATAAATGCTCGGTTTTTAAATAAAGCGTTCATTTTCATTCCCCTTTCATAAACCGACCGTTCGGTCTAGTTTATTTTGTAAGAAAAGCAACTGACTTATTATTCAGCTGCCATTCCTTTTAACAATACATCTATTGCCTTTTTATAAATACGTTGCAGCTCTTTATAATCTAACTCATAGTAAAGTACTCCAAGCCCCGATAATAATCCATTCACAATATACATAAGATCACGCGTATTATCTTCACGAAACTCTCCAGACTGTATGCCTGCTTCAATTAGTTTCTCAAACATAACATATGATTCTCTAGTTAAAGCCAATAGTTCATCCAAAATCTCTTTACTTACAACTTGGCTCATAGAGAATTCCTCTATTGCATTTGAAATAGGCTGCTGTATGTCCTCGACATGATATTCCGCGAGACCATATAGTTTTTCAGTATTCGTACTATACAACTTCTCTTTTTCATTCCATTTTTCAAGCCAATCATACGTATGCTGTTTCACTACAAATAAAAATAATTCTTCTTTACTTTTAAAGTGATAATAAATGCTTCCTTTACTTCGCTCTGTAATTTCACAAATCTCTTCCATAGATGTAGCTGCATAGCCCTTCTGTGAAAACAGACTTTCTGCTTTATAGGCAATTTCTTTCTTTATCTCTTCTGCACTTCTTCTCATATTCACACCTCTTTAAACCGACCGTTCAGTCTAATAATAACAAATAAAAAACCTCTATCGCAAGAGGCTATACTCCTTATTTAAGAAAACGTACTTTCAAACCACGTTCGAATCATATGTATGATTCCAATTTTAAATCCTAATTTAACAAGAACTACGCCTCCCGCAGCTAATAAAAATAACACTACTTTCCCCTTGTTTTTCACTTTCAGTTCCCTTTTCATTTCTATTCCCCTTAGTACGTTAAAAATATTAATCAAACGTTTGTTTAACTGTTGTTATGCATATGTAAGCCAACTAATCAAACGTTTGTTTAAAAAGAAATACGCCCGTTATAGGGCGTATTCTCATCAATCACCGCCGCCTCCGCCACCATCGCAGCTACCTCCGCTATCTCCGCCAAAAGATCCTCCACAATCATGTGATCCTCCATGCGAGCTATCATTATCAGATCCAGCAAAGAAAAATAATGGTGATGAGTTGTTAGATGAATTATGAATGTTATTTTGTTTCGTAAGATTTACCTTCTTTTTGTTTGATCGAACTGCTGTTACGATCGTTCCAACTACAACAAATAATAGTATGACAATAATAAATTCCATATAAAAGCCTCCCTTAATCTTCGAATAATTGAATGGTTCTTTCTAGATTTTCAAGTGAAATGAAGCGCGATTCACGAAGGATCTCTTTTCCATTATAAAATAATAAAACCGTTGGCCCTGTAAATACTGCATATCGCCCCGCAATTTCTTGCATGTCTTGGAGTAATATTTCTACTTTCTCTACGTAATCATAATTCTCTAGTACGCCATTTACTTTTCTTAGCATAACATCACAAACACCACAATTTTCCGTTTTAATAAAGAGCATCACTAATTGTTGTTCTTCAATATATGTTGCTAATTCTTCGATCGTTTCAAATGTATTCATCTTATCCCTCTTAGCGTAATTTACGAAATACTTTACCTTGATACATACGAAAAGCTGAACTATCTTTAATCTTTCTCTTTTCCATTACCTGCTGAAAACGAAGCGTTTTTGCTGTTAACTCTTCTTGTAATTCTTTTCTCTCTGCTTCATCATAACAGCACGCAATTAAGTCTTCTATTTTTAATATATCTTTTTGTAGTTCCATTTCTGGTGGAATCATACCCGCATTTTTTAAAATTTTATAACTCATTCTAAGTTCTGGAGGTACCATTGAAAGGTCTTCTAATTGTAGTGGTTTTCCTTTTCCCGGAATATGATCAAGGTCTCCATTCCGTATTGCCTGTCGAATTTTTTCTTCAGCAATGTTCAAAAAGACATCCACACCACTCGCTCCTTTACATATTTTTACTATTATTTTACATGATATTTTCTCATCTCGCTACGCTATTACAAATTGACTTCATACAATTTTTTCTCAAATTTAATTACAAGAAGCCTTTTCCCCCCTAATCAATATTTTATTTTCATGTGTAATCTGTATTAGAGCCACTTCATATTGAGAAAGTCTTCTCGAGTCCAATAAAGCGTTTACACCAAATCTTACATTTGCTACGATTTAATCACCCCCAGCTCCCTTGTATAGACTTCGTGATGTCTGATCATTTTTTATCTAGACGTTTCATACGTCTAGATTCATTTTGGTTTATTGGCGTATGCCTTTAAATATATCTTTTATTTTGAAAGGAGAAATGACTATGAGATCAAAAAAATTCACGCTGCTATTACTATCCCTACTACTCTTCTTACCTCTTTTTCTCACAAACTTTATTACTCCAAATTTCGCATTAGCAGATTCACCAAAGCAAGGTCAAAAAATTGTTGGGTATTTCCCTTCGTGGGGCGTGTACGGACGTAATTATCAAGTTGCAGACATTGATGCATCAAAGCTAACTCATTTAAACTATGCTTTCGCTGATATTTGCTGGAATGGAAAACATGGAAACCCTTCTACTCACCCCGATAATCCAAATAAACAAACGTGGAACTGTAAAGAATCTGGTGTACCACTGCAAAATAAAGAGGTCCCTAATGGCACTCTCGTACTCGGTGAACCATGGGCTGATGTCACAAAATCTTATCCAGGATCGGGTACAACTTGGGAAGATTGTGATAAATATGCCCGCTGCGGAAATTTCGGAGAACTGAAACGATTAAAAGCTAAGTACCCTCACTTAAAAACAATTATTTCAGTTGGTGGATGGACTTGGTCTAACCGTTTTTCTGATATGGCCGCTGATGAAAAAACAAGAAAAGTATTCGCTGAATCTACAGTAGCCTTTCTTCGCGAATATGGATTTGACGGCGTGGATTTAGACTGGGAATACCCGGGTGTTGAAACGATTCCTGGTGGTAGTTATCGTCCTGAAGATAAACAAAACTTCACCCTACTCCTTCAAGATGTTCGAAATGCATTAACGAAAGCTGGTGCAGAAGATGGAAAACAATATTTACTAACAATCGCATCAGGTGCAAGCCAACGTTATGCGGATCATACAGAGCTAAAGAAGATCTCTCAAATACTGGATTGGATTAATATTATGACATATGATTTCCACGGTGGATGGGAAGCTACTTCTAACCATAATGCAGCACTATACAAAGATCCAAATGACCCAGCAGCAGATACGAAATTTTACGTAGATGGTGCGATAGACATTTATACAATTGAAGGGGTTCCAGCGGATAAACTCGTATTAGGTGTGCCTTTTTACGGACGTGGGTGGAAAAGTTGCGGCAAAGAAAATAATGGGCAATACCAACCTTGTAAACCAGGTAGTGACGGAAAGCTAGCTTCTAAAGGTACTTGGGATGATTATTCTACCGGTGACACAGGTGTGTACGATTACGGTGATTTAGCAGCTAATTATGTGAATAAAAATGGTTTTGTTCGCGGATGGAACGATGTAGCGAAAGTACCTTATTTATATAATGCGACTACAGGAACGTTTATTAGCTATGATGACAACGAATCTATGAAATATAAAACAGACTATATAAAGACAAAGGGTTTAAGTGGTGCAATGTTTTGGGAACTAAGTGGAGATTGCCGTACAAGTCCAAAATATAGTTGTAGTGGACCTAAATTACTTGATACGTTAGTAAAAGAATTACTTGGTGGACCTATTACTCAAAAAGATACTGAATCACCAACAAACGTAAAAAACATTGCTGTTACAAATAAAAATTCAAACTCAGTTCAATTAAACTGGACTGCATCTACTGATAATGTAGGAGTTACGGAATATGAAATTACTGCCGGAGAAGAGAAATGGAGTACAACAACAAATAGCATTACAATTAAAAACTTAAAATCTAATACAGAATACACATTTTCAATAATAGCAAAAGATGCTGCTGGGAATAAATCACAGCCTACTTCTATTCTTATAAAAACAGACGATGCTAACACAACACCTCCTGCGGGAAATGGGAATGCTACTTTTTCAGTCACTTCAAATTGGGGAAGTGGTTACAACTTCTCGATTGTAATTAAAAATAGTGGAACGACTCCTATTAAAAACTGGAAATTAGAATTTGATTACAACGGCAATTTAACACAAGTTTGGGATTCTAAAATTAGTAGTAAAATAAATAATCATTACGTAATTACGAATGCAGGATGGAATGGTGAAAT
>NZ_JAKUFT010000108.1:0-11459 GCF_022663605.1 Bacillus cereus group sp. BfR-BA-01379 | reverse complement strand
TGTCATAATGAATGTACAACATGATACTATACATTCATTACAATATGTTAGCAAGTGATATTTTAGTGACGTTCATAAGAAATTAAGATTCATTTATACTTTTTCCTAATTCTTTTTAAACATCAATTTTTAGTAAAAAAACCTGCTGAATTTCAGCAGGTTTCAAATTGTTACTATAGATTACTATGAGAAGTGTACTTCGTCAATTTATTCTTGAAAATGAAAGGTAGCTATATCACTCTGTTGAGATAGACGGATCAGCCTGCTCTTTTTTCGGGATAATTTCAAAAAATTGGTGCTGCATATCATCGAGTAACGGTGTTAATAAAGCAACTTCTTCGTATTGCTCATGCTCATTTAATACACGAATATAATCTAGCAATAACTCAGTCACATCTTGCGCACCATTTTTACTAATTGGTTGTAATGTAACATTCGCTCCTTTTGCGATTCTTCTTTTTAAAGCCTGTTCAGTTAAACCTAAGCTTAAATCATGACGTAAATAAACAACACCGCCAGTCATACCAGCACAGATCCATGGACCAGGATCCCCTAAAACAAGCGCTCGCCCATTTGTCATATATTCAAAAGCAAAACCTTTAATATTAGAGTATGCACCTATATTGCCTTGTTCTTTTTCGCGGAGTGGCTTTGTCATGCGCCCTCCAATTATCATGTCTGCTCCAGAGAGGCGGATACCAGCGCGAGCATCAGCGTTACCTTGCACGTATAGCGCTCCTTTTTGTGCACCGTATCCAAAACCTTTTCCGACAGAACCGTTATAATATGTGCCGTCTTTTCCTTTTGCTTTCGTTATATAAATACCACCACCAAAGGAAGTTTTACCAATGCCATCTTGTGCACCGCCATTTACGTGTATAAATAAGTTCTCACTATTGTAAGCACCTAATCCATTTCCAGGAATAGAGCCATTCGTATACTTTAATGTAAGTGGTTCAAGCTTCGTGTCTTCATATAATTTACTACGAACGCGATAGCAAGATTCTAGACCACCCATAACGCGTTGCTCTACGCCAACGCCTACTAATTCTTTCGAATGAGGGGAATGAACTGTTTCAAATTGTGTTTCCGGTACGTCTTCTGTTTTTGTGACAGATGGATGTTCTATCGTTTGTAGTAAATTACATAAGTCTAATAAATTTTCACCTCGAACTTGTTCTAATAAATCGGAACGCCCAACAATTTCTTGCAAATTTGTATAACCAAGATTTCCTGTTAATTGTTTTAGTTCTACGCCAAAAGTGGTGAATAAATGTAATAATCCAGCGACGGCGCTATCTAATTCACGTGGGACAAAGCGGCGTAATCCATGTTCTTTCGCCTGAGCTTCAGACTCAATTTGTGTTGCAATTCCAACGTGACAAGTATCTAGATGACATCCGCGGCAAGTTGTACAGCCGATTGCAATCATGGATAATGTACCAAATCCAATACGGTTTGCCCCAAGAAGCATGATTTTCAAGGCGTCATTCACACTTCGAATACCACCGTCTGCCCAAATTTCTACCTTGTGTCTCATATTTGCTTCTAATAAAGCATTGTGAGCGGCTTTCACACCAATTTCTACAGGAAGGCCTACATGTTGCAATGCGTGAATACGTGCGGCACCTGTACCGCCATCAAATCCGCTAATGTTAATAAAATCAGCGCCAGCTTTTGCGATACCGACAGCAATTGTTCCAATGTTAGGGACAACAGGAACTTTTACAGCTACTTTCGCAAGTTGATTGGCGGTTTTAATTTCTGTAATCATTTGAGCTAAATCTTCAATGGAATAAATATCATGGTTGTTAGAAGGTGAAATTAAATCTGAGCCAATTGTAGCGTTACGTGCTTCAGCGATTTTGGCTGTTACTTTTGAACCTGGTAAATGTCCACCTTCACCAGGTTTTGCACCTTGACCAATTTTTATTTCAATTAAGTTTGATGAATTTAGTAGTTCGGCGTTTACACCAAATCGCCCAGATGCAACTTGTTGTCCACGTGTATGTGGATACTTTCCGATCATATCTTTAATTTCTCCGCCTTCACCGTTCAAACTGATCATATTTAGCTGGTCAGCTGCTTCTGCATATGCGCGAAAGGCAACTTCATTTTGAGAACCGAATGACATGGAACTAATAATAAATGGTAAATCATGATTTTGAATGCTGATGGACACTTCTTCAGCCGGAACGATATGTTTTGTTTCTTTCGTTTGAACAAGGTGTCTAATCGCGATTGGATTGTTTTCTTCTAACTCACTTAATTTGTCACGGTAATCATCATAAGAATTTCCTTTTGCGATATCGCCGATTGCTTTCCAAATTCGCGGGAATATATGAAAAGATTTTCGCATTCTAACTTTAGGATCGTTGTAATCATCCGCGCGCATTTGTGCATCTTTAGCAAGTGATGCAAGCGAAAAAGCTAAAGTGTTTGAACCGAGGAAATTCGTAATTTGTAATATGTTTGCGATTTCCTCATGTAATCCGATAGAAGAATAGAGGCGACCGTAACCGCGTAATTCATGAATTCCAATTGTTGAAATGACTTTTTCTAGTCCTTTATTAAGTGCATAATATAAATTCGTAATGGGTGTTTTCGTCCCATCATTTACGGTTGCAAATAATAAATATGGATTAATACTATCTGCTCCTAATCCATACAGTGTGACGATATCGTGTAAGGAGCGAAGGGCACCAGAACGTATAACGAGAGAGCAGTTTCGGCGTAATTTATTTTCGCTTAATACTTGATGTACTTTAGCGGTAACTAAATGCGGATCAATCCATAATCGTTCATTTAGATGAGCGTCGGCATCGTCTATTAATAGTAGGGAAGCTCCATCGTTAACGGCTGTTATCGCTTCAGAACTAATTCGATTTAAGGCGGATTGTAAAGTTTCTGCCGGGCTGAATGTAGCAGAGATTGTAGCGATAGAGCTGTGAGTATTGAATAGCTGTATAAGTTGTTCGTACGTAATTGTTTGTAATTCCTCTGCAATAGTTTGTGCTACACTTCCTTCTAAAATAACGGGGGAAAGCATCTCAACTACAAATGGCTGTTTAGCGCCGCTCAATAAACTTGGGCGCTCTCCGAGTATCGTCCGCGTGGAGAAATGTTCGACCTCTCGATCGCGATCGATTGCTGGATTTGTAACAACGGCTACACTTTCCTTAATGAAGTCAGCGATATTTCGTCTATCAGTATCGAGTGCGGCAAGTGGTGAGTCATGCCCAAGTGAGCGAATTGGCTCAACGCCTTTTGTTGCCATCTGTTCAAGAAGCTGAATATGCTCTCGGTCCCATCCGAAAGCAACGTATTGCTTCGTTTCAACTTGCATAGAATCACATAATCCCGAGATTTCTTTCGTTTCAGGGATAGATAAGTTTAAATGATAACCTTTCGTATCCACTCGTTTTTTAAAACGGTTATATACTTGAGCTTGGTAGTCATCGTATTCGTAGAGTACAAGCTCATCTTGTTCATTCCACTTTAGGCCGACTTTTTCTCCAGGAGCGAGTGGTTTTGGTTCTGCTACATATTCAGTTGGTGATACAACTCCAGGTTCCGAAGAGAAAATATAAGAGCTTTCTGTTTCAACTTTCCATACTGGTCGTAGTCCCAGGGAATCAACGCTGAAAACAGCTTCATCTTTATAACGTGAAATAATGCCAGCTGGACCTTGCGCAAAATGGCCCCAAGCTTCACGTATATACGTATATAAATCTTGTAAATGTGGTTCATAAAGTTTAATTTCATTAATAATTGGTGGGAATAGTATGTCCATTGCTTCAAATAAACTGTAGTCGTATTGAACAAGTAGAGTTTCTAAGGTGCGGTTTAAATCTTGGGAGTCACTGCCCCCGGCAGTAAGTGGAACATGGATCATTTCAGCTTGATCGCGTAATTTTGCAATTGTGTTAATTTCACCATTATGTCCGAGAACGCTAAATGGTTGTACACGAAAAAAATTAGATAATGTATTAGTAGAATAGCGATTATGTCCAAGTGTCATAGTTGAAGCGATAAGTGGATGTTGTAAATCATTGTAATAGGCAACAAGTGTATCCCCAGCACCTAGAACTTTATATACAACATGGTCACGACTTAAAGAAGCAACATGAATCGCTTCGTTTTCCTCTATTTTAATCGTTACTGAAAATAATGTTTGCTCAATATGTTTAACTTCATTTTCCGCGATAAGAGCAACTTGCCAAAATAAAGGTTCTTCTTGTTTACCAAGTGGACCGAGTGCATCGGAATTTATTACGTCGTCACTTTCGAAAATCATAGTGAAATTTTCGTTATTTAATTGCGTACGAATATGATTCTTTAAATTAACTATATTTGCATTTTTGTTTAGAAAAAAATGTCCAACGATAAAGTGGGGATGATCCACGATCGTTGGATTATATCCGCTACTTTTTAGTTTTTCATTCCAAAGTGCTTTTGGGACATCAATGTGAATGCCGATTCCATCTCCTTCACCATTAATGAAGCCAGCCCGATGATTCATTTTGACTAGTGATTGTATACAAAGGTCAATGTTTTCTTTTGTAGGAAATTTTCGTTTCTCCATAACGGAAACGATTCCACACGCATCGTGTTCTGCATTTTTATAACCTCGAAATAAAGACGGTGTCCATGTATTTGTTTTATTGAGCATCCGTCAATCCCCCCTCTTATTGAAGTTTGAATAATCTTACTATTTAAGGCGTGAGCAGCCTTGTATACAAGGATAGTAAGGATATAAAAGAAAAATTAAACAGATAATTATGAATAATTATACTATTAATGAGGGATTTATGAAATAGAAAAAAGGAAAAAAGAAAGATGTGTTTTCTTTTTTCCTTGTAATGACGGGATTATTTATCCGCCGCTAAAGCAGCAAATGCTCTGCCTACAGCTTCGATTGTATATTCAATATCTTCTTTTGTATGTTCTGTCGTTAAGAACCATGCCTCATATTTCGAAGGTGCTAAGTTAACTCCTTCTTGCAGCATAAGCTTGAAGAATTTACCGAACATTTCACCGTCTGTATCTTGTGCTGCATCGTAATCTTCAATTGTATTTGTTGTGAAATATACAGTTAAAGCACCTTTTAGTCGGTTTAATGTAATATCGATATTATGTTTTGTAGCTTGCTCTAAAATTCCCTTTTCAAGCATCGCACCAAGTTCATCTAATTTCTCATAAAGCCCTTCTTGTTGAAGAACTTCTAGACAAGCAATACCAGATGCCATAGAAGCAGGATTTCCTGCCATTGTACCAGCTTGATATGCAGGTCCAAGCGGGGCAACTTGTTCCATAATTTCTTTCTTACCACCGTAAGCACCGATCGGAAGTCCGCCGCCAATAACTTTACCAAGCGCTGTTAAGTCTGGTGTTACGCCAAGTAAGTCTTGAGCACCACCGTACATGAAGCGGAAAGCAGTAATAACTTCATCATAAATTACTAGTGCGCCAGCTTCGTGAACAAGTTCATTCACTTTCTCAAGGAAGCCAGGTTTTGGCTCTACAATACCGAAGTTTCCAACAATCGGTTCTACAAGGATAGCTGCTACTTCATGTCCCCATTTATCTAATGCTTCTTTTAAAGTTTCTACATTATTAAATGGAACGGTAATAACTTCTTGAGCGATACTTTGTGGTACACCGGCTGAGTCAGGAGTTCCTAGCGTAGAAGGGCCTGATCCAGCTGCTACAAGTACTAAATCAGAATGACCGTGGTAACAACCAGCGAATTTCATAATTTTTGTGCGGCCTGTGTAAGCACGAGCGACACGAATTGTTGTCATTACTGATTCAGTACCAGAGTTTACGAAGCGGACTTTATCTAATGCAGGCATTGCTTCTTTTAACATTTTTGCAAATTTTACTTCTAGCGCTGTTGGTGTTCCGTAAAGTACACCATTTTCAGCAGCTGTTGTAATTGCTTTTGTAATGTGCGGGTGAGCATGTCCAGTAATAATAGGACCGTATGCTGCTAAATAATCGATATATTTATTTCCGTCTACATCCCAGAAATAAGCACCTTTTCCACGTTCCATAGCAACAGGAGCGCCACCGCCAACTGCTTTAAAAGAACGAGAAGGACTATTAACGCCGCCAACGATATGTTCTAAAGCTTCTTTATGTAATGCTTCTGATTTTGTGAATTTCACTACAATTCATCTCCTTACAAAAATCTATGTATTATTCTAACATGTTTTTCGAAAAGACGTATTGTTTGTGATAGAGAAGGCAGTTGGGTAAACTATTCGTTGTGACATTTAGGAAGGGGGTCCGGTTATGAAATCGGTAATTGAGGTACAAGGATTACGTAAAGAGTTTACAGCCTATTCAAGTCGTCCGGGTTTAAAGGGTGCATTTCGCGATTTATTAAATCGTAATTATAAAATAGTACCAGCAGTAAATGACGTATCTTTTACTGTGAAACAAGGTGAAATGGTTGGGTATATTGGTGAGAATGGTGCCGGTAAATCAACGACAATTAAAATGCTTACGGGGATTTTGACTCCGACATCAGGAGAGATTTTAGTAAATGGGATGAACCCACATAAGCAGAGAGAAGAATTTGTAAGAACAATTGGTGTTGTTTTCGGTCAACGCTCGCAACTTTGGTGGGATATTGCTGTACAAGAATCGTTTCGTTTATTAAAAAAGGTGTACGGTGTATCAGACGCTCAGTATAAAGAGCATATGGAGCACGTAATTGAAACGTTAGATATTGGTCCTTTATTAGATAAGCCAGTTCGAAAGTTATCTCTTGGTCAAAGAATGCGTTGTGAATTAGCGGCAGCATTAATTCATAATCCGCCATTATTATTTTTAGATGAACCTACAATTGGGTTAGATGTTCTTGTGAAATTGAAAATACGTGAATTTTTAAAAGAAATGAATGAGCGTTATAAAACAACAATTTTATTAACAACCCATGATATTACTGATATTGAAGCTTTATGTGAGCGCGTTATCATGCTGGATGAAGGGAATATTATGTATGACGGTTCTTTAAATAATCTTCGTACGCAGTGGGGAGCGGAGAAGGAAATACATTTTCAATTTATTGCACCAGTTTCCTATCAGGCTTTATCAATGGTTATGCCAGATAGTCATGTCGTTTGGGCGAAAGCGAAAGAGGAAAACGCGTGGGTTGCAAAAATACCGAATGAAGAAGTTATCATTTCAATGCTTATTTCTAAAGTAGTACAAGCATTTCAAATTAAAGATTTAAAAATTAACGAAGTGTCTACAGAGGAAATCATTCGTAACATTTATGAAGAAGGTATTAAACATGGGTAAGTATATTGAAATGATTCGGATTCGCTTTTTAATGATGCTTGCGTATCGTACAAACTATTATAGCGGGATTTTAATTTATACAATTAATATCGGTGCGTATTATTTTTTATGGCAAGCAATTTATAGCGGAAAAGAGAATATTGAAAGTTTATCTATTTCGCAAATGACTACGTATATCGCAATTGCGTGGATGGCACGTGCCTTTTATTTTAATAATATAGACAGGGAAATTGCGATGGAAATTCAAGAAGGACGTGTAGCGGTAGAACTGATTCGTCCATATAACTATTTAGGGATGAAAGTAATGCAAGGTCTCGGTGAAGGGATATTTCGTTTTGCCTTCTTTTCAATTCCAGGTATGGTTATCGTTACTTTATTATTTTCATTGCAAATTACAACGAATTTTCAAACGTGGTTATATTTCTTCTTATCTTTAATATTTAGTTTTATTATTAATACACAAATTAATTTAATGACGGGAATGCTCACGTTCTTCCTATTTAATAATAGTGGAATTATGTATGCAAAACGTGTTGTTATTGATTTATTTTCAGGTCTATTATTACCAATTAGCTTTTATCCGTTATGGGCTCAGAAGGCAATGGTATTTTTACCGTTTCAGGCCATTAGTTATATTCCGAGTATGATTTTTTCAGAAGGTATACAAGGAAGTAAATTGTATGAGGCATTATTATTCCAAGTAATTTGGGCAATTGTACTTATTATTCCAATTGTACTCATGTGGAGAACGGCGAGAAAACGTCTAATTGTACAAGGGGGATGATGAGATGATATATATAAACCTATTTTTACAATATGCAAGCCAATATATAAAAACAAAATTGGAGTATCGGGGCGATTTTATCGTTGGATTACTTTCTGATTTATCACTGCAGGCTGTTAATTTAATCTTTATTCTCGTTGTGTTTGGACATACGCAAGCATTAAAAGGCTGGAGTAGAGAAGAAGTTATCTTTATTTATGGTTTCTTTTTAGTACCGTTTGCCATTTTCTCAGCTTTCTTTAACATATGGGACTTTAATGATCGTTACATTATTAAAGGAGAAATGGATCGTATATTAACGAGACCGATTCATAGTTTATTTCAAATTATATTAGAAAGAATGGAACTTGAATCTTTAATTGGAGCGATTACAGGAGTGATTGTAATGGGATATGCAGCAGTGGAGCTGCAATTATCTTTTTACTGGTACGATTTTTTCTTATTCTTACTGATGGTAGGAGGGGGAGCTCTTGTATACGGAGGGATATTTGTTACGCTTGCAAGTCTTGGTTTTTGGTCGGATGCGAAAAGTTCAATTATGCCGCTAATGTATAACATAGGTAACTATGGTCGCTATCCTGTTAACATTTATAATCGTGTGATTCGCTTCATTTTAACGTTTGTATTACCATTTGCGTTTGTCGGAGTGTATCCAGCAGCATACTTTTTAAGAAAAACAGAGTGGAATAGCTATGCATTTGCAACACCATTCGTTGGTGTTATCTGTTTTACGATTGCAATTACTCTTTGGAATCAAGGGGTAAAAAGGTACCGTGGTGCTGGGAATTAATTATAGAAGCTTGTTTGTTTCTAAGGGATAAATCCAATGGCTGTCTCATACATATAAAATGAGGTGGAGGACATGTTATGGGGATTTATTCTATTAATTGCAGCAATTGCTATTTTGAGAAGTGTCCAATTGTTATGGAGTTCATATTCAGATTCTAGGCGTTTCTTTTCGCTTTATAATTTAGCCTCCCTATTTCTAATTTATACAACGGTATTAATTGCGTTTGGGTTAAGTTATGTTGTATTAGAAGAAATGGGCTTTGCAGTTTTGAAAGAAGATGGAGAAAGCTTGCATGCCCAATCTTTTCAACTTGTAGAAATTTGCTTATATTTTAGCGCAGTTACTTTATTGTCCGTTGGGTACGGTGACATAGCTCCGATTGGAATAGGGAGATGGATTGCGATTGCAGAAGCGCTAATTGGATATACATTACCGTTTGCTTTTGTCATGAGATCTGTAATAGACAATGAAAAATAAGATTGCATTTGATATAGTAAAAGAAAAGAGTAGGAGTGATAACAATGATCACAGTAGGAGAAATGGCTCCAGAATTTACATTAGAGGGAAGTAACGGGGAACAAGTTCGCTTAGCGGATTTTCGTGGTAAAAATGTAGTTCTATATTTTTATCCGAAAGATATGACTCCAGGATGTACAACTGAAGCATGTGATTTTCGAGATGCATATGGATTATTTCAAGAGAAAGATACAGTTATTCTTGGCGTAAGTCCTGATTCAGCGAACAGACATCTGAAATTCATTGAGAAGCATGAACTTCCATTTGTACTTTTAGTAGATGAAGATCATCAGGTAGCAGAATTGTACGATGTTTGGAAATTGAAAAAGAACTTTGGAAAAGAGTACATGGGAATCGAACGTTCTACATTCCTTATTAATAAAGACGGTGAGCTTGTAAAAGAATGGCGTAAAGTGAAAGTGAAAGGACATATTGAGGATGTTCTTTCTTATATAAAGTAAATTCACTGCGGAGATAAAATATATAGAAGTAAGGCGAGTGTCTATACATATTTTATCGTCTTACATAAAGTGAAGTGTAGGGCATACCTCCTCAGATGATAGTATTCCAAGTGCGATTATGTCGCACTTTTTTTCTATGTAAATGTATAGAAAATGGGGAAAGATATATAAGAATAAGGTTATATACAAAAATAAACCACATACTTATAGTAGAAATATTGACGATTTATAAGAAAAGGAGTACACTCTTTATAAGAATTATAAAATAATAATCCGTATAGAATCGGGGTGCATGACGGTGGTCAAAGAAGAATTAAAAGAAGCGCTAGAAATGCTGAAAAATACGGGTGTACGCATTACTCCACAGCGTCATGCTATTTTAGAGTACCTTGTGGAATCTATGACGCACCCAACAGCGGATGACATTTATAAAGCATTAGAAGGTAAGTTTCCAAATATGAGTGTTGCAACTGTTTATAATAACTTACGTGTATTTAAAGAGGTTGGACTTGTAAAGGAATTAACTTATGGAGACGCTTCAAGTAGATTTGATTATGTTACAAGTCAACATTATCATGTGATTTGCGAAAAATGTGGTAAGATTGTTGATTTTCCTTATGGAGGTTTGGAACAGCTTGAAGAGGAAGCTGCGAAAACGACAGGCTTCGTTATTAATAGTCATCGCTTAGAAATTTATGGCGTTTGTCCAGAGTGTCATAAGGCGTAATATATAATAAAGAAAGAGGCTGACGGCTTTACGTCAACCTCTTTCTTTATTATATATGGGAATTGCATTAGGTTCAGGAGGATTTAAAATGTTCAGTGAAGAACCTAATTTAATTAAGGATACATACAAAAGGTGATTTCTTGGTTAAGAAATCACCTTTTACTGTTTAGTTTTGTAAGGCTACATTGTCCCCGTATATACCTATGATTTATAGCTCTTCTTATTATATTTCTCATCAAATTCTTTTCCTTCTAGATTTCGATCCATTGTTAAAGGCTGGTTGCAATGCATACATGCGTCGACACGACCGAGCATTTTTGTTGGCTTATCGCAGCTTGGACAAATAATTTGTACAGTTTTAGTAGATAACATGCCAATCCAAAAGTAAACGACAGTACTAGCGATAACAGCTAAGAAGCCAACCATCATAAATGTTGTCATAATAATAATGTTTTCGCGGAAAAAGACTCCTAAGTATGCAATGAAGAGGCCGATAAATACTAAACTTAATGCAAAGGTCCGGATTTTATTGATTTTGTTTGAATACTTAATGCTCATTCTCACCACGCTCCTATAACAATAATATAACATAAAATTTAGAATTTTCACTCGTTCGGAAACATGATAAAGTGATAAGATATGAAATGCGGAGTGTGATAAAGAATGAAGGGAGATTATAATGATTTTTTGAAACATGTTTTAAAGGATTTAACGGGATGTGAAATTTTTTTATAAAAAGTATTGACCCTGTATGTACTGCATGATATATTAATAACCGTCGCTGATGCGGAAACGCAGAAAACGACAAAAAAGAAATTGAAAAACTTAGTTGACATCGAAAAACGAAGATGTTAACATAAGGAAGTCGCA
>NZ_JAKUFT010000107.1:0-11519 GCF_022663605.1 Bacillus cereus group sp. BfR-BA-01379 | reverse complement strand
TAGCTCTTCCTCACTACCTACAGATCCAAAAAGAAGAAATTACATACTTTTGCAACTTACCTGCAAGTTAACTTTTAGCTCTTTCCTCACTACCTACAGATCCAAAAAGAAGAAATTACATACTTTTGCAACTTACCTACAAGTTAACTTTTAGCTCTTTCCTCACTACCTACAGATCTAAAAAGAAAATAAACTACGTGTAATTCATTAACAACCTCTAAGCCCAAAATGGAACGTACTTCATGTACCTTGGGGCTGTATCAGGATCTAAAGGTTTTATTACCTCTACTTCCACAGCATCTCTAATAATCCTAGAAGCAATCGAGTTGTTTTTATCTGCTAACCCGAACCTCTGACGTAAAGTAGCATTTGTCATATGTTCTCTAGTCACATACTTCAAGCTAGCATGCAGATAACACGCATGAATTTTTTCTTTGCGTTCCATTTTTGCAAAAGGTTTATATGCAAACAACGTCACTCTAGTATGAGAATCAGTGACCTCAATAAGGGGTGCAGGTAACTGATATAACTCCGTTAAAGATACAACTTTATCAATACCACTCCCCCTTTCTTCACAAATCCCTACACGCCTTAGAAAAGAAGCCAACGTTTCATTTCTTGACCGAGGTGGACTATCTAAGAAACGCTCCTTCTTTACAAGAGGTATCCCTGGATTGGTTATCTCCATTCTATCCGAAAAGACTTCTATTGTAGGGCCAGTACCACTTAAAGAAAAGTCTTGATGTATAATAGCATTAGCTACCAACTCGCGTACAGCAAGTTCAGGGTACATAGGAACTTCTTTACGGAGAGCTTTACCTATTACTTCATTCCTAGGTAATAGATTGTCAATAAATCCTATTAAACCTTCGAATCCAGAAGCATAGCCTTTGACTCCTTCTTGTTCTCTTTGTGTCTCAATTCTATCTTTCCCTTTATAAATAATAACCCTAACCGATTTCCTTTTTAAATTAGTAAACTTCGAAAGATTTTTTGCGAATAACGCTGCACCTAAATTGGTAATGTGCCATCCCCCTGACTCAGTCCGAACAATCATTTGATCTTCCATCAACTGTTCTAAAATGTACTTCCGATTTTCCGGCAAAGGAATGTCAAGCAACTCAAAATAAGAAGGATAATCCAAGTAAGATAAAACTAGTTCTTCCGGTACGTTGTCACAGGCTATCATTTCTTCAAAAGGACGTTGACCAAAGATACGCCAAAGTTCTCTTTCTTTCTCTGGAAAGTCTTTTAAACTTTTTTTATAAGAGCCGATCCTAATATATTCGGATCCATCAAATCGAACGGGCGTATTCATGGCTCTTTCAATTTCTAATATAACAATTCTTTTATCGTCAACCTTTAGCTCATGAAATACAAAATTAATTCGAGGATTTAATAGCCTTAAAAGCCAGCTTTCTAGTTCTTCATTACCTTTTTTAATCTCACTTGGCTTAAAGTCTGTACCTACAATATTATGCGTATCATCTTCTATTCCCCAAACCATATATGCATGATTTTTCCCGAATAAAGCAGCAGTATTACTAAGAGCGGATATATATTGACCAATAGTGTTAAGGTCATTATTGTTATGTTTAAATTCCACCCAACCAGTTTCTTTTGGAAGTGACCTAAGTTCACTTAGTAAGCTTAATAAGTATTCTTCCGATCGCAACAAGACAAATCACCTCTTTTAATTTTTTACTTATAACCATCTACATTACTCATTTATCTAAAAGTATATCAATAAAAAAACAACACAGACATACGATCTGAATTTTAATAAAATTTCGGATTTATTGATATAAATTAGCATATATATTTAGATACTTTTTCAATCAAAAGAAGTATTTACAAACAAAAAGAAAAATTGTGAATCTTGATACGAATTCAATTCACTCTTTCTATCTCCCTAAGAAAAAACCATTTGTTCCTTGATATTATCCCCCTTTTATTTATTGAACAATTTCTGCTCTATAACACCTTCATGTATTCTACAACCATACTAAATAGAAGAAAAGGTCTTTCATCAGTTTATAAAACTGCTGAAAGACCTTTTAAGGTAAAAGAGTATTTCTCTTTAATTCACTTAAAACCCGCTTTATATAATATCAAGACTTTATGATGCTTATTACATCATTCCGCCCATACCGCCCATGCCCATGCCGCCCATGTCAGGCATTGCTGGTGCATTTGGTTCTGGTTTGTCAGCTACTACAGCTTCAGTTGTTAAGAACATAGCTGCAACAGATGCTGCGTTTTGAAGTGCAGAGCGAGTTACTTTAGCTGGATCTACGATACCAGTTTCAAGCATGTTAACCCACTCGCCAGTAGCTGCGTTGAAACCAACGCCTACTTTTTCGCCTTTTAGACGCTCTACAACTACAGATCCTTCTAGACCAGCGTTGATTGCGATTTGACGAACTGGCTCTTCTAGTGCGCGAAGTACGATGTTGATACCTGTTGCTTCGTCGCCTTCAGCTACGATAGAAGCTACTTTCGTGTATACGTTCATAAGTGAAGTACCACCACCTGCAACGATACCTTCTTCTACTGCTGCACGAGTTGAGTTAAGTGCATCTTCAATGCGAAGTTTGCGCTCTTTTAACTCAGTTTCAGTTGCTGCACCTACTTTAATTACTGCTACGCCACCTGCAAGTTTTGCAAGACGCTCTTGTAATTTTTCACGATCGAATTCAGAAGTTGTTTCTTCTAATTGCGCACGGATTTGACCAATGCGAGCTTCGATTTGTTGTGAATTTCCGATACCTTCAACTACAGTTGTGTTTTCTTTCGTTACAACGATTTTACCTGCGCGTCCTAAAGATTCAACTGTAGCAGATTTTAAGTCACGACCTAATTCTTCAGTGATTACTTCGCCACCAGTTAAGATTGCGATATCTTCTAGCATTGCTTTACGACGGTCACCAAATCCAGGAGCTTTAACAGCTACTACGTTGAATGTACCACGAAGTTTGTTCACTACTAATGTAGCTAAAGCTTCGCCTTCTACGTCTTCAGCGATGATAAGAAGTGGTTTACCTTGTTGTACCACTTGCTCTAATACTGGTAAGATTTCTTGGATGTTAGAAATCTTTTTGTCAGTAATTAAGATGTATGGGTTATCAAGAACTGCTTCCATTTTGTCAGAATCAGTAATCATGTAAGGAGATGCATATCCACGATCAAATTGCATACCTTCTACTACGTCTAATTCTGTTGTGAATCCTTTAGACTCTTCTAAAGTAATAACACCGTCGTTACCAACGCGCTCCATTGCTTCAGCGATTAATTGACCTACTTCTTCGTCAGCTGCAGAAATAGCAGCTACTTGTGCAATAGAAGATTTACCTTCGATTGGTTTAGAAATCTCTTTTAATTCTGCAATTGCAGCAGTAACAGCTTTTTCGATACCTTTACGAAGACCCATTGGGTTCGCACCAGCTGTTACGTTTTTAAGACCTTCACGAATCATAGCTTGCGCTAATACAGTTGCAGTTGTTGTTCCGTCACCAGCTACATCATTTGTTTTGCTAGCAACTTCTGCTACTAATTTTGCACCCATGTTTTCGAATGCATCTTCTAATTCGATTTCTTTTGCGATTGTTACACCATCATTTGTAATAAGTGGTGAACCAAATTTTTTCTCAAGTACAACGTTACGACCTTTTGGTCCAAGCGTTACTTTTACTGCGTTTGCAAGAGTGTCGACACCGCGAAGCATCGAACGACGTGCTTCTTCACTAAATTTAATATCTTTTGCCATAATAATTGACCCCCTTGGATTTTTTAAGATTTATATAATTAACCGATAACTGCTAAAATGTCACTTTCACGTAAAATCAAGTAGTCAGTACCTTCGTATTTTACTTCAGTACCTGCATATTTTGAGAAGATGATAAGATCACCTGCTGCTACCTCTAAAGCAACACGCTCACCATTTTCAAGCACTCGACCAGTACCTACTGCAACAACTTTACCCTCTTGTGGTTTTTCTTTTGCAGTGTCTGGTAATACAATACCACTTGCTGTTTTTTCTTCTGCTTGAACAAGCTCAATTACAACGCGATCACCTAATGGTTTTAGCATGAACAACAACCTCCTCATTTTGTTATGTAAATTTTCTTTATTAGCACTCAAGTCACCCGAGTGCTAACACACTTATAATAATAAATAATCTCAATTTCTTTTGCAAGTAAAAAAATCATAATTTTTTCGCAAATTAAGCTATACACTTTTCTATATAGAGTCTCTCTTCTTCTACCTTTACTATATGAATCGTTGTTTCCACTACTCGTATGTTACAATATGAAAGGACACCCTAAGTTGTTTTCGCTATACACACAACTTTCTCCTGTCTTCTATTATAATTTCAAATACGGATTTACGAAAAAAACATAATTTACGCGAGGTTTATATCGTAGGTAGCATATTTACATGTTATCCTACCTTATCTCATACACTAGAGTTAGAAAGGATGGTTAAACCATTTGAAAAAACAATATTGGTGGGTTATCGTTACATACATTTTAATGCAGTTATCATCCATTGCTGGATTACCACTTCTCCTAAAAACTGGACTTTATGATAACAGGGGCTTTACTAGAGAAGAGAAGTTCCAACTCATAACTGGACACTGGGCAATCATTAGCTTCTTTATTGCATTATGTATCGTACTTTGGTTACTTAGAACAGATATTCGCGACAGACGTTTAGATACAACGCGTTCTTCTATTCCAGCTACGATTGGTTGGATTTTTATCGGCTTCTTCTTAGCATTTTTCTCGCAAAGTATTGCCGGCATGATAGAAATGCGTTTATTAGGAATTAAACCTGGATCAGAAAATACAGCGAGACTTATGGATATCGCTAGAACGACACCTTGGTTCCTTATCGTCATCTCTATAATAGGACCTATCTTGGAAGAAATCGTATTTAGAAAAATTTTATTTGGTACACTTTATAAGAAGTTTAACTTCTTTATTGCTGCTATCATTAGTTCTCTCGTATTCGCAGCAATTCATTTTGATTTCACTCACTTATTGGTATACACTTCTATGGGGCTCGTATTCGCCTTTTTATATGTAAAAACGAAGCGTATTATCGTCCCTATCGCAGCTCATGTTGCTATGAATACATTAGTTGCAGTTGCTCAAGTTTTAATGAGCAATGAACAAATTCAAGAAATGATTAAAGAAGCTGAAAAAATGCAAGGCTTTATCGGAGGATTTTTAGTATGAGAAACTCACCATTGTTCATGGCTGCATTGTACTTTCTTCTAGGATGTATCTTCACACGCTTCGCCATTACGAACGTAACAGATACAATCTGGAATATGTGGACAATACTATTTGCAGTTATGGCAACAATTGATTTTAATTTGGCACTTCGCCTTATCTTAGTTAAATTCACAAAGAAAAAACAATAATAAAACGCAGAGGTCGCTTCCTCTGCGTTTTATTGTGGATAATTCTTTAAAAAGTAAACAAGTGTTTGTAACTCTACTGCTAAATCAATATGATGAATTCTTATATTGTCTGACACATTTAAGCGCGCTGGTGTAAAATTTAAAATACCATGCACGTTCGTTTCTGCCAATCTATCTGCTACAGGTTGTGCTACTGTAGCGGGTACTGTTAATATTGCCACTTGTATATCAGTTGATAAACGTTCTTCTAGTTCATCTAAATGATATACAGGAATGCCCCCGATTTCTGTTCCGACTTTCTCTTCACTAACGTCAAACGCCATTTCAATTTTTGTATTATTGTTTTTCGTGAAATTATAATGTAAGAAAGCGGTCCCTAAATTACCTACTCCAATAAGTGCTACACGTGTTATATCATCTTGGTCGAGTGTTTCACGGAAAAATGATAATAGATAATTTACGTTATATCCATAACCTTTTTTCCCTAACGCTCCAAAATATGAGAAATCTCTTCGAATCGTTGCGGAATCAACTTTTACCGCCTCGCTCAATTCTGCTGATGAAACACGTTGCTTACCAGAAAGAGATAAGTTTTGGATAAATCGATAGTATAGAGGCAATCGTTTGGCAGTGGCCTGTGGAATTTTTTGCTGATCCATATAACCTCTCCTCTCTTCCTATCTTTATTCATATACTTGAATCAAATACAGAAGTTTAGCACTCATGAATTTCCCTGTATAATAAAGAGAAGAAGTATTCTCTCTTTATTTTAAACTATACACTATTTTTAGTATGATTGAGAAATATAAACATGGCAAAGTTAAGAAATTATTTGAGGTGAAAACATTGATTTTATTACAAGTAAACGCGCTTTCGAAATTATACGGTGCAGAAACGATTCTTGCAAACATAAAATTGGAAGTTCAAACGAAAGATCGTATCGCATTAGTCGGACGAAATGGAGCCGGAAAATCTACATTATTAAAAATAATAGCTGGTGAGCTATCTCATGATGGTGGCGAAATTATAAAACCGAAAGATGTCTCAATCGGGTACTTAGCTCAAAATACCGGCTTAGAAACGTCTTTAACAATTTGGGATGAAATGTTAACCGTCTTTACACACTTGCAGCAAATGGAGACAAAACTTCGAAGGCTAGAGCAAGAGATGGGAAAAGAAGAAAACTTTTCAAACGAGGCTATATACGAAAGATTATTAGCTGATTATGACCAATTACAATTAGATTATAAAGATCAAGGTGGCTATCAGTACGAAGCAGATATCCGCTCGATTTTAAGTGGTCTTGGCTTCCCAGTTGAAACGCACCAGACGACGATTTCCACATTAAGCGGTGGACAAAAGACACGATTAGCTCTCGGTAAATTATTATTAACGAAACCAGACCTACTTATTTTAGACGAGCCTACAAACCATTTAGACATCGAAACATTAACATGGCTTGAACAATATTTACAAGGCTATCCTGGCGCAATACTAATCGTTTCCCATGACCGTTATTTCTTAGATAAACTCGTTACACAAGTATATGAAATTTCGAATAAAGAAAGCAGACGATTTGTTGGTAACTACAGTAAATATTTAGACTTAAAATCAGCGCTATACGAGCAAGAAATGAAACGTTATGAAAAACAACAAGATGAAATCGCTAAGCTTGAGGACTTCGTTCAAAAAAATATAGCGCGTGCATCTACGACAAAACGTGCCCAAAGCCGTCGTAAACAATTAGACCGAATGGAATTATTAACAAGACCACTAGGTGATTCTAAGTCAGCTTCCTTCCACTTCGATATCGAAAAACAAAGTGGAAATGATGTTTTACAAGTAAAGGATGCAACGATCGGCTATGATGAGGATCCGATTATTGAACATGTAACGATGCGCTTAACTCGCGGGGATAGCGTTGCTTTAGTTGGGCCAAATGGAATCGGGAAATCCACATTATTAAAATCACTTGTGAATAAGTTACCACTATTACATGGTGATGTTTCTTTCGGATCCAATGTATCTGTTGGTTATTATGATCAAGAACAAGCAAACTTAACATCTTCTAAGCGGGTTTTAAATGAGTTATGGGATGAATATCCCTTGCAGCCTGAAAAAGAAATTCGCACGATATTAGGTAACTTCTTATTCACCGGGGATGATGTACTAAAACCAGTATCTTCTCTTAGTGGTGGACAAAAAGCTCGATTAGCTCTTGCAAAACTTATGATGCAAAAATCGAATTTATTAATTCTTGATGAACCTACGAACCATCTTGATTTAAATAGTAAAGAGATTTTGGAGAATGCTTTAATTGATTATCCAGGCACCCTTCTATTTGTCTCACATGACCGCTACTTTATTAATCGTGTAACGACGACCGTTGTTGAGTTATCAACAGAAGGTGCACAAGAATATTTAGGGGACTACGATTACTACGTTGAAAAGAAAAATGAAATGATTGAACGCGCAGCATTTGAACAACAAGAACAGCAAGAAAGCCAAGCACCTGTTCAAAAAACTGTAGCTCAAGAAAAATTAAATTATCTCGAAGAAAAAGAGCGTAAACAATTAGAACGTCAACGCACTCGAAAAATTGAGGAGCTAGAACAAAATATTGTAGAATTTGAAGAAGAAATTGCTACGTTAGAAGATCAACTTTGCTTACCAGAAATATATGCAGATTATGAAAAAGCTAGTGAAATTACAACGAAAAAGCAAACACTACAAGAACAACTTGATGCATGTATGGCAGAATGGGAAGAATTACATTTATAAGAGTATGAATAAGAAGGGTGTCTCATAAGTCGAGATTTTTGACTATGCGACATCCTTTTTGTCTTCTAGTTGGGATGAACGTCATATTGTATAAACAATTCGACACTACATATCGATTTACCGACAAAGTTTGACATTCCTATCATAAGAGCGTATTTCAAAATGTTTTTTAGAGATATCTTCTTGCTGTTTATTTCCCGAAAAAGAATACATGTAAAGGTCAGACTTCATCTGATTTATCCACAAGTTTATACACATATCCACCTTTGTAAAATAAACTCAAAAATAACTTTTCCACATTATCCACAATTAACAAAAAAGTTATCAACATTTTATATACACAATAAAACCCACATTATCAACAGATAATATGGGTTTTATCCACAAGCTGTGGTTAATTTTGTGTATAACTATGCTTCAATATCTAATCCTGGATTTGCATTTAAAGCTAATGTAGCACGTTTTCCTTGTTCATATGCAATTGTACCTGCCGCCGCAATCATTGCTGCATTATCTGTGCATAAAGATAACGGAGGAATAATTAGCTCAATATTTTCTTTTTGTGCAAATTCTTCTTCTAAACGTGCACGAAGTCCTTTATTAGCAGCTACTCCACCAGCTAGAAGCAGTTGCTTTACGTTATACGCTTCTGCTGCACGGGATGCTTTCGTTACAAGCACATCTATTACACTCGCTTGGAAACTTGCTGCTAAATCTTCCGGTGCAATTTCTATCCCGCGTTGTTTTGCGTTATGCACAGTGTTGATAACTGCTGATTTCAATCCACTAAAACTGAAATCATACGAATCAGGTTCTAGCCATGCACGAGGCAAATCGATTGTTGGTTCTCCTTCATGTGCAAGGCGATCAATATGAGGCCCACCTGGATATGGCATAGATAACGTACGAGCTACTTTATCATATGCCTCTCCAGCTGCATCATCTCTCGTTTCACCAATCACTTCGAATGAACCATGTTCTTTCATATAAACAAGCTCTGTATGCCCACCAGATACAACAAGTGATAGTAGTGGAAATTGAACTTCTTTTACTAAACGATTCGCATAAATATGACCAGCGATATGATGAACACCCACTAGAGGAATATCATGTGCAAAAGCTACTGCTTTCGCTGCATTTACCCCTATTAAAAGCGCTCCTACTAAACCGGGTCCTTCCGTTACAGCAATTGCATCAATATCATCAAATGTAATATTTGCTTCTTTTAAAGCCTCTTCTAACACAACTGTAATTTCTTCTACATGATGACGGGATGCAATCTCTGGTACAACTCCGCCAAAACGTTTATGACTTTCAATTTGCGATGCAACGACATTTGCAATAATTTCCGTTCCATTTTTAACAACTGCTACCGCTGTTTCATCACAACTTGTTTCAATACCAAGTATAATCGTATTTTTTTCCATTATATATTCACCCACATTACGAGACCATCTTCCTGATTGTCTGCATAGTATCGTTTACGAATTCCACCATTTTGAAATCCGTATTTTCTGTATAACTGTTTTGCTACTTCATTTGATACACGTACTTCAAGTGTCATCGTTTTTACCCCTAAATCTTTCGCTTCGGAAATAACTTCTTTCAATAAAGCATCCCCGAGCTTTTGACCTCTGTATTCTGGCAAAATAGCTATATTTGTTATATGTGATTCATCAATAATTATCCACAATCCACAATACCCAATTACACGACCATCTTTTTCTAGCACAACATAATGTGCATGTTCATTCGTCGTTAACTCACGGTGAAAGGCATCTGCAGTCCAAGGAGTTGAAAAAGACGCTTCTTCAATAGCTACAATTTGAGCGATATCATCGAGTTCCATCTTTCTAAATATCATATCCATCTTCTGCAAACCCCTACTTGTTTTGACTTTCTAACCACTTTGTTTCGGCTTCAGCTAAACGAAGATAACTAGGAACAAATGAATGTACATCTTGTTCTTCTTTTTGCAATCCTAAGAACGCTAACTCACTTGGTCTTGGGTTATTTTTAGTGAAAGGAGCAAATACAGCTTGATCGCCTAAATGTTCTATTATTGTTTCTTTGTGCAGTTTAACATCGTTACCAATAAATAAAACCTGCTTGCCTTTATCTTTTAACATTTGCAACCAGTCTACAATAAGGATGATTCGGTCTTCTTCTATAGAAGTGACATTCTCTCCCTCATATGTATATAACCCAGTATAAATTTGTCCACGTCTTCCATCGAATAAAGGACAGATTAATCCATCAAAATTAGCTCCGTTTGCAGCTACTACTTCTAAACTTGATACACCTACAATCGGTATTTGAAGTGACCAAGCTAATGTTTTGGCAGCTGTCACACCTATGCGAACACCTGTATATGATCCAGGTCCAGCAGCTACAACGATTTTAGTTAATTCTTTCGGTTTTACACCGCATTCTTTTAACAGTTGTTCTACAGCTGGCATAAGACGTACAGAATGGTTTTTTGTTAAGTTTGTAATGATTTCCCCAATTACGTTTCCTTCTTTAATAAGGGATACACCCATTACGTAATTTGAAGTATCAATTGCTAGTACTTTCATCTTGTAATAGCTCCTCACATAATCTAATATATCGATCTCCAATTGGCTCGAGTACAATTTTTCTTGTATCATCTCCAGCATGGAATAAACTAATTTGTAACTTCTCATTTGGTAAAAATGCTTCTATTAAATGAGCCCATTCTACTACGGTAATTCCTTCACCGTAGAAATACTCATCAAAACCTAAGTCCTCTTCACTTTCTGCTAAGCGATACACGTCCATATGATATAACGGCAATCTCCCTTTATATTCTTTAATAATATTAAAGGTAGGACTATTTACAACTCTTTTCACTCCAAGACCTTTTGCTAGTCCTTTTGTAAAAGTTGTCTTACCAGCCCCTAGATCTCCTTCTAAAATAATTACATCTTGTGCTCCGACAAGTCCACCTAGTTTTTCTGATAATCTTTGTGTTTCCTCAGAGGATTTTGTTGTTATTTCATATTTACTCACAGACTTCACCTACTTTACTCACAATGTTCTCTGCTCTTTATTATACAGGTTTTGAATATATAAAAAAGTCCTTAGGAGTTTTCCTAAGGATAGTTTGACTGTCTTTATTAGTTTTTTGTTAAAACAAATAAAAAAATACGAAACAACATGTTTCGTTCTTTTCTTTATATAAAATGGCGGTCCCGACCGGGGTCGAACCGGCGATCTCCTGCGTGACAGGCAGGCATGTTAACCACTACACCACGGGACCATTTGGTTGCGGGGACAGGATTTGAACCTG
>NZ_JAKUFT010000106.1:0-12077 GCF_022663605.1 Bacillus cereus group sp. BfR-BA-01379 | reverse complement strand
ATGATGGCAGAGAGGTCACACCCGTTCCCATACCGAACACGGAAGTTAAGCTCTCTAGCGCCGATGGTAGTTGGGACCTTGTCCCTGTGAGAGTAGGACGTCGCCAAGCAAAAACCTAAGTCGATTCGACTTAGGTTTTTTTGTGTTTATTTTTATATAACCCTAATAAGGCTATTCAAAGTAATAGCAATGATTTTTTGTTTTTCAGGTTTTCCAAGTGCTCCTAAAATAATCCCTATGATAGGGAACGTTAAAAGTGTGATGATATAAAGGAGTATTCGATCATTACAGCAATGACTGCGATACAAAGGAATAAATGTGAAAGAGTGTAGTTGTTTTTTGTTATTGTTCTCCTTATAAATAAAATGAATATAAGCGATTATATGTACGATAGATTTCTAGAAATCTATGTTCTAATTTCTTATCCTTCTTGCATATAGTTACAATTATCCTTTTGAATATAACTAAAACACGAACGTTATTGGTAAGTAATAAAAAAACATTCGATTATTTGTTGACATTGTTTATGAAATATTGTTAATATAGCCATAGAAAGAATAATATATAAGACCTCATATAATCGCGGGGATATGGCCTGCAAGTCTCTACCTAACGACCGTTATTCGTTAGACTATGAGGGAAAGTCACTCGGTATTTTTCTATTCACAAGGGATACGTATGCCTGAGTAGAGCACTTTCTCTCATAGTAAAAGAGAAACTGTTCTATTTCAGGCTTTTTTTATTTGAATCGGGGGGATTCTAATATGAAATCACTAGTTGGAGTCATAATGGGAAGCACGTCAGACTGGGAAACAATGAAATATGCTTGTGACATTTTAGATGAATTAAATATACCGTATGAGAAAAAAGTTGTATCAGCTCATCGGACTCCGGATTATATGTTTGAATATGCAGAAACGGCTCGTGAACGTGGATTGAAAGTTATTATTGCTGGAGCTGGTGGAGCAGCGCATTTACCAGGGATGGTTGCAGCGAAGACGAATCTTCCTGTAATCGGAGTTCCAGTTCAATCAAAAGCGTTAAACGGCTTAGATTCATTATTATCCATCGTCCAAATGCCAGGAGGGGTTCCGGTTGCAACTGTTGCAATTGGTAAGGCTGGTTCAACAAATGCTGGTTTACTTGCTGCACAAATACTTGGATCATTCCATGATGATATACATGATGCATTAGAATTGAGAAGAGAAGCAATTGAAAAAGATGTGCGCGAAGGTAGTGAGCTAGTATGACGAGAATCATTTTACCTGGAAAAACAATCGGCATTATTGGAGGCGGCCAGCTAGGAAGAATGATGGCATTGGCAGCTAAAGAGATGGGATATAAAATTGCTGTTTTAGATCCTACAAAAAATTCACCATGTGCACAAGTTGCTGATATTGAGATTGTTGCATCATATGACGATTTAAAAGCAATTCAGCATTTAGCGGAGATCAGTGATGTTGTCACATATGAATTTGAGAATATTGATTATAGATGTTTACAATGGCTTGAAAAACATGCTTACTTACCGCAAGGCAGTCAGTTGTTAAGTAAAACGCAAAATCGTTTTACAGAAAAGAATGCAATTGAGAAAGCTGGGCTACCAGTAGCAACGTATAGATTGGTTCAAAATCAAGATCAGCTTACTGAAGCAATCACTGAGTTATCATATCCTTCTGTATTAAAAACGACGACAGGCGGATATGATGGGAAAGGTCAAGTTGTTTTAAGAAGTGAAGCTGACGTTGATAAGGCGCGAGAGCTTGCAAATGTAGCAGAGTGTATTTTAGAGAAATGGGTGCCTTTTGAAAAAGAAGTATCAGTTATTGTCATTCGTAGTGTAAGTGGTGAAACGAAAGTATTTCCGGTAGCGGAAAATATTCATGTAAATAACATTTTGCATGAATCTATCGTTCCAGCTCGCATTACAGAAGAACTTTCTCAAAAAGCAATTGCTTATGCAAAAGTGCTCGCGGATGAATTAGAGCTTGTGGGAACACTAGCGGTAGAGATGTTTGCTACAGCTAATGGTGAGATTTACATTAATGAATTAGCACCAAGACCTCACAATTCAGGCCACTATACACAGGATGCATGTGAAACGAGTCAATTCGGTCAACATATTCGAGCAATCTGTAATTTACCTCTTGGAGAAACAAATTTGTTAAAACCAGTTGTCATGGTAAACATTTTAGGCGAACATATAGAAGGGGTCCTAAGACAAGTGAATAGATTAACCGGGTGCTATTTACACTTGTATGGAAAAGAAGAAGCAAAAGCGCAGCGAAAAATGGGGCATGTTAATATTTTAAATGATAATATTGAAGTCGCTCTAGAAAAAGCGAAGAGTTTGCAAATTTGGGACCATCAAGAACAACTGTTGGAGGGAAAAAAATGATTAGTCGTTATACACGCCCAGAAATGGGTGCAATTTGGACGGAAGAGAACAAATTTAAAGCGTGGTTAGAAGTTGAGATTTTAGCTTGTGAAGCATGGGCTGAGCTTGGCGATATTCCAAAAGAAGATGTTAAAAAAATTCGTGAGCATGCATCATTTGATATTGATCGTATTTATGAAATTGAAAAAGAGACACGTCATGACGTAGTTGCATTCACTCGTGCTGTATCAGAAACACCAACATTAGGCGAGGAACGTAAATGGGTTCATTACGGTTTAACATCTACAGATGTAGTAGATACAGCGTTATCTTACATCTTAAAACAAGCGAATGAAATCATATTAAAAGACTTAGAAAACTTCGTAAGCATTTTAGCTAACAAAGCGAAAGAGCATAAGTATACGATCATGATGGGAAGAACACACGGTGTTCATGCAGAACCAACAACATTTGGTTTAAAACTTGGTCTTTGGTATGAAGAAATGAAACGTAACGTAGAGCGTTTCAAGCAAGCTGCTGATACAGTTCGTGTTGGTAAATTATCTGGTGCGGTTGGTACATACGCAAATATCGATCCATTCGTAGAAAAGTATGTTTGTGAAAACTTAGGGTTAGAAGCAGCACCAATTTCAACACAAACATTGCAACGTGATCGCCATGCTCATTACATGTCAACACTTGCACTAATTGCAACATCTATTGAAAAGATGGCAGTTGAGATCCGTGGTTTACAAAAGAGTGAAACACGTGAAGTTGAAGAAGCTTTCGCAAAAGGGCAAAAAGGTTCTTCTGCAATGCCACATAAACGTAATCCAATCGGATCAGAAAATATGACTGGTTTAGCTCGTGTTATCCGCGGTTATATGATGACAGCGTATGAGAATGTTCCATTATGGCATGAACGTGATATTTCTCACTCTTCGGCAGAACGCGTAATTTTACCAGATGCTACAATCGCATTAAACTACATGTTAAATCGCTTTGGTAATATCGTTAAAAACTTAACTGTATACCCAGAGAATATGAAACGCAATATGACAAGAACATACGGCTTAATTTATTCTCAGCGTGTAATGCTTACATTAATCGACAAAGGTATGGTACGTGAAGAAGCTTATGATATCGTACAGCCTAAAGCGATGGAAGCTTGGGAAACACAAGTACAATTTAAAGAGCTTGTAGAAGCTGATGAGCGTATTACGAGCAAGTTATCACAAGAAGAAATTAATGAATGTTTCAACTATGAGCATCATATGCAACACGTTGATACAATCTTTGAACGCCTTGGGTTAAACGAAGCGTAAAATTTCATATGGCACAGAATAGAGTCATTCTGTGCCATTCTTTATAAAAACATTATTCACATTTTTCAAACTACAGGGGGCTTGCGAAATGCAAAAGCTAGAATTGCTGTATGAAGGTAAGGCAAAAAGAATTTATCGTACAGAATCAGCAGATATGGTTTGGGTAGAGTACAAAGATAGTGCGACTGCTTTCAATGGGGAGAAAAAAGAGACGATTACAGGAAAAGGTCGTTTGAACAATGAGATTACAACTTTATTGTTCAGAAAGTTACAAGAAGTAGGAATTAAAACACATTTTATTGAGAAGTTATCTGAGATAGAGCAACTTGTTAAAAAAGTGAGTATTATTCCTTTAGAAGTTGTCACAAGAAATGTAATTGCAGGAAGTCTTTCAAAACGCTTAGGAATGGAAGAGGGAACTGTACTTGCAGAACCAATCGTAGAATTTTACTTCAAAGATGATGATTTAGGAGATCCGCTTGTAACGGAAGATCATATTCGTGTATTAAACGTTGCATCGCCAGAGCAAGTAAGCGTATTACGAGAAATGGCTCTACAAATCAATCAAGTGTTGATTGATCATTTCGCAAGCTGTCGTGTAAGACTAGTAGATTTCAAATTAGAGTTTGGTGTAACGGAAGAAGGAGAAATTATTTTAGCGGATGAAATTTCACCAGATACTTGCCGTTTATGGGATGAAACGAGCAATGAAAAGTTTGATAAAGACGTATTCCGTCGCGATCTTGGAAATTTAACAGATGCTTATGAAGAGATTTTAAAACGTTTAGGGGGAATTTCACATGTATAAAGTTAAGGTATATGTAACATTAAGAGAAAGCGTATTAGATCCACAAGGAACAGCGGTAAAAGGAGCACTTCATAGTCTTTCATTTACAGAAGTGCAAGACGTTCGAATCGGAAAGTACATGGAACTAACAATTGATAAATCGGTATCTGACCTTGACGCAAAGGTAAAAGAAATGTGTGAAAAACTATTAGCAAACGTTGTAATGGAAGACTTCCGTTATGAAGTTGAGGAGGTTGTCGCACAGTGAAATTTGCCGTAATAGTATTTCCAGGTTCGAACTGTGATGTTGATATGTTCCATGCAATTAAAGATGAGCTCGGCGAAGAAGTAGATTACGTTTGGCACGATACAGAGAATTTAGATGAATATGATGCAATTCTACTACCAGGTGGATTCTCTTACGGTGACTACTTACGCTGCGGTGCTATTTCTCGCTTCGCGAATGCAATGAAAGCAGTGCAAAAAGCTGCTGAGCAAGGAAAGCCGATTTTAGGTGTATGTAATGGATTCCAGATTCTTGTTGAATCAGGATTACTACCAGGAGCGTTAATGAGAAACGAAAATTTAAAATTTATGTGTCGCACTGTTCAGTTGCGTGTTGAAAATAATGAAACGATGTTTACATCACAATATGAAAAAGATGAAGTAATCAATATTCCAATCGCGCATGGTGAGGGGAATTACTATTGTGATGAAGAAACGTTAAAAAGATTAGAAGAGAATAATCAAATCGCATTCCGTTACGTAGAAAATCCGAATGGAAGCGTTTCAGATATTGCTGGTATTGTAAACGAAAAAGGAAATGTACTTGGTATGATGCCACACCCAGAGCGTGCTGTAGATGAATTACTTGGCGGTGCTGAAGGGTTAAAAGTCTTTCAATCTATCTTAAAACAGTGGAGGGAAACATATGTCGTTAATGCTTGAACCAAATCCAACACAAATTAAAGAAGAGCGCATATATGCGGAAATGGGGCTAACAGACGAAGAGTTTGCCATGGTTGAAAAGATTTTAGGCCGTCTGCCAAATTATACAGAAACAGGATTATTCTCTGTTATGTGGTCTGAACATTGCAGTTATAAAAATTCAAAACCAGTGCTTCGAAAATTCCCAACAACAGGTGAGCGCGTCTTGCAAGGACCTGGGGAAGGTGCTGGAATCGTAGATATCGGTGATAATCAAGCGGTTGTATTTAAAATGGAAAGTCATAACCACCCATCTGCTATTGAACCATATCAAGGAGCGGCAACAGGCGTTGGTGGTATTATCCGTGACGTATTTTCTATGGGAGCACGCCCAGTAGCTCTATTAAACTCACTTCGCTTCGGTGAATTACAGTCACCACGTGTGAAATATTTATTCGAAGAAGTAGTAGCAGGGATTGCAGGATACGGTAACTGTATTGGCATTCCGACTGTTGGCGGCGAAGTACAGTTTGATCCATGTTATGAAGGAAATCCACTTGTAAATGCAATGTGTGTAGGCTTAATTAATCATGAAGATATTAAAAAAGGGCAAGCGCACGGTGCTGGAAATACAGTAATGTATGTAGGAGCATCAACTGGTCGTGACGGTATTCACGGTGCAACATTTGCATCTGAAGAGTTATCTGAAAGCTCAGAAGCGAAGCGCCCAGCAGTTCAAGTAGGAGATCCATTTATGGAGAAACTTCTTATTGAAGCTTGCTTAGAACTTATTCAGTCGGATGCACTTGTTGGAATTCAAGATATGGGTGCAGCTGGTTTAACATCATCTTCTGCAGAAATGGCAAGTAAAGCGGGAATGGGTATTGAAATGTACTTAGATGATGTACCACAGCGTGAAACAGGAATGACACCATATGAAATGATGCTATCTGAATCACAAGAACGTATGCTAATCGTTGTGAAAAAGGGTAGAGAGCAAGAAATAGTAGATTTATTTGAGAAGTATGGTCTTGCAGCCGTTACGATGGGGAAAGTAACGGAAGACAAAATGCTTCGCTTATTCCATAAAGGTGAAAAGGTAGCTGAAGTACCAGCAGATGCTCTTGCAGAAGAAGCACCAATTTATCATAAACCATCAAAAGAAGCAGCATACTTTGCTGAATTCCAGGCAATGAAAATGGAAACGCCAAAAGTAGAAAATTATAAAGAAACGTTATTCGCTCTATTACAACAACCGACGATTGCAAGTAAAGAGTGGGTTTATGATCAATATGATTATCAAGTTCGCACAAGCACAGTTGTTACACCAGGTTCAGATGCAGCAGTTGTACGTGTACGCGGTACAGAAAAAGGATTAGCAATGACGACAGATTGTAACTCTCGCTACATTTATTTAGATCCAGAAGTGGGCGGTAAAATTGCAGTAGCAGAGGCAGCACGTAATATCGTATGTTCTGGGGGAGAGCCACTTGCAATTACAGATTGCTTAAACTTTGGTAATCCAGAAAAACCAGAAATCTTCTGGCAAATTGAGAAATCAGTAGATGGTATGAGTGAAGCTTGTCATACATTACAAACGCCAGTTATCGGCGGAAACGTATCAATGTATAACGAACGTAGTGGTGAAGCAGTGTATCCAACACCGACAGTTGGGATGGTTGGACTTGTACACGATTTAAAACATGTAACAACACAAGAGTTTAAGCAAGCTGGCGATTTAGTTTATGTAATTGGAGAGACGAAAGCTGAGTTTGGTGGAAGTGAATTACAGAAAATGATTCACGGCAAAATTTTCGGTCAATCACCAAGCATCGATCTAGATGTAGAATTAAAGCGTCAAAAACAAGTATTAGCAGCAATTCAAGCTGGCCTTGTTCAATCTGCTCATGATGTTGCAGAAGGTGGTTTAGCAGTAGCAATTACTGAAAGTGCCATTGGTGCAAAAGGTTTAGGTGCTACTGTGAAATTAGATGGAGAAGCAACAGCCGCATTATTCGCTGAATCACAATCTCGTTTCGTTATAACTGTAAAACGTGAAAATAAAGAAGCGTTTGAGAAAGCGGTAGAAGCAATTCAAGTTGGAGAAGTGACAAATACAAATGAAGTAACAATTCATAATGAAGAAAATGAAGTATTACTTACAGCAAATGTAGATGAAATGAGAAAGGCTTGGAAAGGGGCAATCCCATGCTTGCTGAAATAAAGGGGTTAAATGAAGAATGTGGCGTTTTTGGAATTTGGGGGCATGAAAATGCAGCACAAGTTTCGTATTACGGATTGCATAGTTTACAGCACCGTGGACAAGAAGGCGCAGGCATCGTCGTAAATAATGGTGAGAAAATTGTCGGTCACAAGGGATTAGGTTTAATATCGGAAGTATTTTCAAGAGGTGAGCTAGAAGGCTTAAACGGAAAATCAGCAATTGGACACGTAAGATATGCGACAGCTGGTGGAAGTGAAGTTGCTAACGTTCAACCATTATTATTCCGTTTTTCTGATCATAGTATGGCATTAGCTCATAACGGAAATTTAATTAATGCAAAAATGCTTCGCCGCGAATTAGAAGCAGAGGGAAGTATTTTTCAAACAAGTTCAGATACAGAAGTACTTTTACATCTTATTAAACGTAGTACGAAAGATTCGTTAATTGAGAGTGTAAAAGAGGCTCTAAATAAAGTGAAAGGTGCGTTTGCATATCTTTTACTAACTGGAAATGAAATGATTGTTGCGCTAGATCCGAATGGATTCCGTCCTCTTTCAATTGGAAAGATGGGGGATGCTTACGTTGTAGCGTCAGAAACATGTGCTTTTGATGTAGTAGGTGCAACATACATTCGTGATGTAGAACCAGGTGAACTACTTATCATCAATGATGAAGGAATTCACGTAGATCGTTTTACAAATGAAGTAGATCATGCAATTTGTAGTATGGAGTACATTTACTTTGCACGTCCGGATTCTAATATTGCAGGCATTAACGTCCATGCAGCACGTAAAAACATGGGAAAACGTTTGGCGGCAGAAGCTCCTATTGAAGCGGATGTTGTTACTGGCGTGCCAGACTCTAGTATTTCGGCAGCAATTGGTTATGCTGAGGCAACAGGCATTCCATATGAGTTAGGATTAATTAAAAATCGTTACGTTGGACGGACGTTTATTCAACCTTCTCAAGAACTGCGAGAGCAAGGGGTTAAGATGAAACTTTCAGCAGTAAGAGGTGTAGTTGAAGGAAAACGAGTTGTTATGATTGACGATTCTATCGTAAGAGGAACAACAAGTAAACGAATTGTTCGCATGCTTCGTGAGGCTGGAGCGACAGAAGTTCACGTGAGAATTGCGTCACCACCTCTAAAATATCCATGTTTCTATGGCATTGATATTCAAACAAGAAAAGAATTAATTGCAGCAAATCATACAGTAGAAGAAATTCGTGAAATAATCGGTGCAGACTCATTAACATTTTTAAGTGAAGATGGATTAGTAGATGCAATTGGACATCCATATGAAGGGAAATACGGCGGTCTATGTATGGCGTACTTCAATGGAGATTACCCAACAGCTCTTTATGATTATGAGCAAGAGCTTTTAGAAAGTATGAAATAAGAAGAAAAAAGCTTCTACTTCTTTTGATGTAGAAGCTAGCTTCTTTCTTAAAACGGCCGGCCCTAGATAGGGAGAAATTAAAAGACGAGGTGTAGATAACGATGGCGAATGCATATAAGCAAGCAGGAGTAGATATTGAAGCTGGATATGAAGCGGTATCTCGCATGAAAAAACACGTACAAACAACAATGAGAAAAGAAGTACTAGGCGGTTTAGGCGGTTTTGGAGGTATGTTTGATCTATCAAAATTTGCATTAGAAGAACCTGTATTAGTATCTGGAACAGATGGCGTGGGAACGAAATTGATGCTCGCTTTTATGGCAGATAAACATGACACAATTGGTATTGATGCAGTAGCAATGTGTGTAAATGATATTGTTGTCCAAGGAGCAGAGCCGCTTTTCTTCCTTGATTATATTGCTTGTGGTAAAGCTGAACCTAGTAAAATTGAAAACATCGTCAAAGGTATATCAGAGGGCTGTCGCCAAGCTGGTTGTGCATTAATTGGTGGAGAAACAGCTGAAATGCCAGGTATGTATTCTACGGAAGAATACGATTTAGCTGGTTTTACAGTTGGTATTGTTGATAAAAAGAAAATTGTAACAGGTGAAAAAATTGAAGCTGGTCACGTATTAATTGGCTTAGCATCTAGCGGTATTCATAGTAACGGCTATTCTTTAGTACGAAAAGTATTACTAGAAGATGGAGCACTATCTTTAGATCGCATTTACGGACGCTTAGAACTACCTCTTGGTGAAGAATTATTAAAACCAACGAAAATTTATGTCAAACCTATTTTAGAACTATTGAAGAAATATGAAGTATACGGAATGGCACACATTACAGGTGGCGGATTCATTGAAAATATTCCACGTATGTTACCAGAAGGAATCGGTGCAGAAATTGAATTGGGATCTTGGAAAATTCAACCGATCTTCAGTTTGCTTCAAGAGGTCGGAAAACTAGAAGAAAAAGAAATGTTCAATATTTTTAACATGGGTATTGGTATGGTAGTAGCAGTGAAGGAAGAAGAGGCAAAAGATATCGTTCGTCTTCTTGAAAAGCAAGGAGAAATAGCTAGTATTATTGGACGTACTGTACAAGGGGCTGGCGTTACCTTTAATGGGGGAGCGGCACTATGAGTAGATTAGCAGTTTTTGCTTCTGGGAGCGGCTCTAACTTTCAATCTCTTATCAATGCGGTAGAAGAAAAAAGATTAGATGCAGATATTAGTTTATTAGTATGTGATAAACCAGAAGCACGTGCTGTTGGACGGGCACATTATCATCATATTCCATGTTTCGCTTTTTCAGCGAAAACATATGAGTCAAAAGAAGCATTTGAAAAAGAAATATTAAAGAAGCTAGAAGAGTATGAAATTGATTATGTTATTTTAGCTGGATATATGCGTTTAATTGGACCAACTTTACTAGAAGCTTACGGCGGAAAGATTATTAATATTCATCCATCACTATTACCAAGTTTTCCAGGGAAAGATGCTGTTGGTCAAGCGTTAGAAGCAGGTGTGAAAGTAACTGGAGTAACGATTCATTATGTAGATGCAGGTATGGATACAGGGCCAATTATTGCGCAAGAAGCGGTAGTTGTTTCTGAAGGGGATACGAGAGAAAGCTTACAAAAGAAAATTCAACAAGTTGAACATAAATTATACGTAAATACAGTGAATCAAATTGTTCAATCTGTGAAAGAACCAACTGTTAACTAACATACAACCAGGGGTGAAGGATAGATGAAAAAGCGTGCATTAGTAAGTGTTTCAGATAAAACAGGAGTAGTAGAATTTGTTAAAGGTTTACTAGAACAAGGAATCGAAGTTATATCAACAGGTGGTACGAAAAAATTACTAGAAGAAAACGGTTTACAAGTGATCGGTATTTCTGAAGTAACTGGGTTCCCGGAAATTATGGATGGTCGTGTAAAAACATTACACCCAAATATTCATGGTGGTCTATTAGCAGTTCGCGATAATGAAACGCATGTAGCGCAAATGAATGAGTTAGGTATGGAGCCAATTGATTTTGTTGTTGTTAACTTATACCCATTCAAAGAAACAATCGCTAAGCCTGATGTAACATTTGCTGATGCAATTGAAAATATTGATATCGGTGGTCCAACAATGATTCGCTCTGCTGCGAAAAATCATAAATTTGTATCGGTAATTGTAGATCCAGTAGATTACGATGTTGTATTAACAGAACTGAAAGAGAACGGTGAAGTAAAAGAAGAAACAAAACGTAAATTAGCAGCGAAAGTATTCCGTCATACAGCGGCGTATGATGCGTTAATCTCTAACTACTTAACAGAGCAAATGGGTGAAGAAAGCCCTGAAACATTAACAGTGACATTTGAGAAAAAACAAGATTTACGTTATGGAGAAAATCCACATCAAAAAGCAACATTCTATAAAGCGCCATTCGCTGTAACTTCTTCTGTTGCATATGCAGAACAATTACACGGTAAAGAATTATCTTATAACAATATTAACGATGCAGATGCAGCGCTTAGTATCGTGAAAGAATTTACAGAACCAGCAGTAGTAGCGGTAAAACATATGAATCCATGTGGTGTTGGAGTAGGAGCTGATATTCATGAAGCATACACACGCGCTTATGAAGCAGATCCAGTATCCATTTTCGGTGGTATTATCGCAGCAAATCGTGAAATTGACAAAGCAACAGCTGAAAAGTTACATGAAGTTTTCTTAGAAATTGTTATCGCTCCTTCGTTCTCGCAAGAAGCTTTAGACGTATTGCAAAGCAAGAAGAACCTACGCTTGCTAACTGTAGATATTGAAAAAGCGATAAGCGCAAGCAAAAAATTAACTTCTGTACAAGGTGGTCTTCTTGTTCAAGAGGAAGATACGTTATCATTAGATGAAAGTACAATTTCAATTCCGACAAAACGTGAACCGTCAGAGCAAGAGTGGAAAGATTTAAAACTAGCTTGGAAAGTTGTAAAACATGTGAAATCAAATGCAATTGTTTTAGCGAATGATAACATGACAGTTGGTGTAGGC
>NZ_JAKUFT010000105.1:0-12132 GCF_022663605.1 Bacillus cereus group sp. BfR-BA-01379 | reverse complement strand
GACATTTCATTAATACCTAAGAATGAAGTGCAAAAAAATAGAATATAAACAAATATATATTTATATTTTTCTATAAAACTTTTTAGGTCTATATTAATTAATCTTATTATTATTTTATTTTGTATCATTTTAATCTTTCCTTTTACTAATAGTTATAAGAAGTGTAGAAATGATTAATAATAGAATTGGTTGGAAAATCATACTTAATATACTAGCTTGATCCATATTATAAGGTGCAACTGATGTAGGTGGAGTTAATAAAGAAAATCCTAATATTGCAAAACCAAAGTTAGCAATGTGAAAATATAAAAAAGGTATAACTAATGCAATGAATTTTTTTTCAAATATTAACGAACAAGAAAAAGAGAGTGTAGAATATACGAAACCTTGTAAAAACATCCATAAAATATAAAATGATATGTACATAGTAGGATTTGAATTATGTATACCACTAATTGGATCATTTAGATTTGTTTTTGTATCTAGTGGTAAATTATACATTAGTATTAATGATACTATAAAAGTTATTAAACAATGAATAAATATAACTAAACCACCGGCTATACCATTTGCTAGTAATTTGGAATTTAAATATTTATTTTTGTCAATTCTAGTGAATATATATGGTGTCAAATTATTATATTTTTCAACGGAATAAGAATGTCCATAAGGTAAGCTGGCTAACAATGGGAAAAACATTATATAAATTCCAGTTCCCCCTCCGATAGCGCTAAGCCAAGCACCGTATGCATCAGGATTAGCATAATTACCATATTTAAATACAAATATTCCCGCTAGACTAAGTATTAATCCTATGATTAATGATATCAACATATTTTTATTTAATATTGCTCGTTTAAGTTCTAATTTGAAAATTTTTGTCATTTATATTTTCCCTTCTATATTATCAAGATTCCTTATCTGTTAAAAAATCTAACAGATAAGGAATCTTGATTTTTTATCATTATTTATTATCTGGACTCCAGCTTCCAGAAACTTGAACATTAACAGGTGTAGTTATATTATTGCTAAATTGTACTCTTGTTGATAATCCTGATCCAATTGAATTCCCTAAAGTTACTCTATCACCATTACCTATACTACGAGCCCATGAACCACTTTGTTTTCCATCTGTTTTTTGTAACCTAGCATCAACTTTATAACCGCCACCTACTGAAGATGAATTTACTATTCCATCGCGATTTGAAGTCTCTTTTTTTAATCCCCCAGTATATCCACTACCATTAAAACTACCTACAGTAGTATTATAGTTACCAACTTCTCTAGCAGAAGCTATAGAAGTAAGTGATAAACCTAATGTAGCTGTAGCTAATGTAACCCCTAAGAATTTTTTGAAATTTGTTTTCATTTTAAATTTCCCCCTTGATTAATATTTTTAGTATTAATACATTACATTTTTTCTAAAATTTAATATATTAGTACTTACATGGTTATTCTAGCACTTTTTTCTTTCTAAATGTTCAAAAAAAGGAAAAAAACAGAATTTTTACCTTTTTTGTTTTATATATGGAATATATCTAATATATTATCTTTTTCTTCTTTATTAATTCCAATATATTTTAATGTAATTTGTGGTGTGCTGTGATTTAGTATATCCTGCAACATAGCAACATCTTTTGTTTGTTTATAGAACCAATAGCCGAAGGTTTTGCGCATGGTATGAGTCCCGATAGATTCTACACCGGCGAAATCTCCGGCTTTTTGCAATTGTCGATAAGCCTGGATTTTACTAATGGGTTGATCTCCTTTTCGGGAAGGAAATAACCAGGCACTTTCTAAAGTTTGGGCATAGGAGTAGATCTCATCAAAAATAGAAGTGAGATTAATCATGCGTTCTTTTTTCGTTTTTCCTTCTTTAATTTTGAATTCTTTTCTTTTTTTGCGTTTTAATTTCAATATGGTTTGTGTTTCAAGTTGAAGTAGATCACTGACGCGTAGTCCGGTATGAATGCCAACAAGAAAGAGAATATAGTCTCGTTGAGAGCAATGACGTTTCAGAGCCCATTTCATATCTTCGATCTGTTCTTTGCTACGGATGGGTTGGACATCAATGAGATGTGGTTTTTTGTTCATGGTTTTATAACCTCTTTATTTATAGTTTTTTGAATGTATACTTTTATCATATAAATTGAGGATATCAGTGGATTTGGTGGTAAGTCAATGATTAAGGGAGAATGAATGTAAACTAATATCTAAAAGTTTACATTCGTAGTAATAGAGATATTATCCAATACAGCAAGCAACATTGTTAATCAGCAACAACAATCAATACTTACTATCGTTTATTTACTTTTACATCAATCATATGGGACGACTCAATCTAGGTCTGAGAATACAACATAGTTATCTTATAGCTTAAGCCATCTACACAATCATGTAAGCATCCTCACTCTCCTACTAATGCTTTTATACTCATACAATTACCTGTCTGTATCTGTAAGCTACAGACTCCATTAACACCACTCCGAAAAATTCATAAATCAAAATCAAATTGAACCTTTTACCCGTTCTCACGCCCCTATCTATGTGAAAGGAATAAAAAATAAAACTTTTTTCTATTATCACTTGTATTTCATTCAATCAGCCGGTCTATGTACATAGAGACACCCATAAATAAAATTCCCACCTATATACACCCTATATAACCTTCCACTGCGCCTATAAAAATGGAGTGAACTTTACACTTCAAGGCTTTTATTATGTAAGGGGATCGTTAACAAAAACTATTAAAAATATGAATCTCTTTTAATACAATGCTCCTTACAACTAATATTCCAATGCAAGTACCTGTAAAACGCCTTACATTCACGAACCTATAAATAAGGAGGTCTGAAATTCATCAAAAGAACGTTTATGTAATAGGAGGTCTTCTGTAGCAAAATGTCACAATACAGGAACATATATAGTTAAAAGCTTTTTCTTAAGGTAATGCAAAATCACCTGCATATTGCTAATTGATCTTTAAAGTTTCTGGTGGTAAATTTGAACAAAGCGGATAAAAAAATAGTTGTTTACACAGCGTTTAGGTATGTATAACCGCTATATTATATATAGCATTAAATAAGTGGTACTAGTAAGCATAATGATTTATTCGAGAAAGGAGAAAACAAACATGGAAATCAAACTGAAAATGAGTGACAAAGTAGCTTTAGCTGTAATTTCTGCTATTTCTACTGGAATCGGTGCGTTAATCGTTACATTATGGGGATAAAGCAAAAGGGGGATGATAGGAACCTCAATATAATTTCCATCACCCTCTTTATCACCTTGTGTATGAAATCGTTGATAATAACATTTATGAATCCAACAATGGTTGTAAAAGAAAGATTAAATTTAATGAATACATAGGACCTATTATTTCTTCGTACTGGTGGTGGTAAGTTTGGCGTTGGCGGATGTTTTTGGTGGTTTACACGGTGTTGGGGCATCAGTTAAAAAACAATATAAATCCTACAAATTCAAACTAGAAAAACATAAACAACTAGTACTACAAAGCTATTCATATCAACGAAAAGTACCTATTATACATTTAATATACAACCAATTAATAAATAGAATATTTGAGTAAATATTGAAAGGAATTTTATTACTTTGGATTATTAAATTTACTTTTTTTCATGATATGATAAATTTCATCCGTACGGAGGTAGTTTTTTCCTATTTCCTACCGAAAAATAAATTGATAGAAAGGAGATGAAAAAATGGAAGAATTGGTATGGTCTTTTCTAAAGGGGGCTTCCTTCACTCTAGGAAAAAAAGCAATAGAATTACTTAACATCAATCCAATTAATTCAAAGGAAAAAACCACTCCTTCAACGACTGCAATCGTAAAAAAGTGGCTAAATAAAAAGATTAAATAAATTACTGGTAAAACTAACTTCACAAAATAACTACTAAAAACAAGGGTACTGCAATACTCTTGTTTTTATATTTTGTGTAATTGTTTAACACACCGCAATTATAACATGTTATTTAAATGGTGCGCCTGCTATCGTTAAACCTTTACAAAACAAAGATTCCTGTTGTCAAAATGCATAGTAAGCACCACAATCTTTGCTGATTTTGCGTTTGCACGTTACCGGCAAATATTTAATATGATTTTTTAGAAAAAAGACGACTTATTTAATGTTATCTTTATTTTAAAGTTTAATTGAAAAATTTCTTCTTGTTATTTTTGATGTAGTTAACGACAGATAGGAGTGGAGTGATTGTTGTATTTTTGCAAGAGACGGAAAGCTTTAACAAGGTGTTTCATGTTATTATAGAGAAAGACATACAAACGAGAAAAACCGCCCAAGCTTTGGACGGCAAGGCGGTTTTTCATAATAAGGTTGGAATCAACCAATATATATTCTATATACATTCTAACATATAAAAGTTGATTCCTTCCACTAAGGGAGAGAATTATTTTATGACAAAAGTTGTAGATTTTGGACAAGCTGAAAAAAAAGCGAAAATAAGAGATAGTAAGATTGATAGTATTTATGACCAGTTGCAAGCCGGTGGTTACTCAGAAGAAGAGAAAGCAATGCTCTTGCAGTTATTAAGTAAAACAACTGGTGGAGATGAGTATTTTATAGGGAAAAAGAAAAAACCTACAGATCGGGTGAGGTTTGTGCAGCTAATTATGGATAACGTTAATTATCTTACTGAGATTGAGTATTTGAGTAGCAAGGAAGAAGCATTTTTATTTAAACTTGCTCCATATGTTGAATTCAAAACCAACGTTATTATTCAAAAAATTGATAAGGACAATGTAGATACAACTACTCCAGCATCACCTACATACTTAGCCGAACGTTTTAAAATGGCAAGAAAAAATGTTTCTTTAACAATGAATGGTTTATTTAAAAAAGGGGTTTTAGGAGTTGCCGCAGCAGGAATAACAACAGAAGATGGTCGTGCATGCACAAGTCGTACATGGTTTGTAAATCCTAATATTATGTGTTGTAGTCCTAAAGATGGAATAGATAAAGCAACTCAACATATTTTTAGAAATTCATTAAGGAACTTTAAAATTGATGAGTCTAAGAAAAAATATAAATTACCAATCTATTTATTTTAGATGTCAAATTCTCATTGACATCTTTTTTTTATTATGTTTTTCCTCTTTTTAGGTGTTACGAAAAAGTAACACAGGTGTTACGAAAAAGTAACACCTCATACGCTATAAACCCTTGGTATTACTGACTTTTTTTATTTTCTCTATCTCACTCTTATATATAGGGCTAAAAGTTCCGCAAGGAACGGGTCGTATTTTCTTTCGCTTTGCTACAGAAAATCTCCACCCTTTTCGCTTTGCTACATCCTTGCGGAACTTTTTTCGGCTCGGGTTTTGGCGGCACCAAGCCGACACATCCAAAAGCAACTATCTAGGTTCATCGGCTTAAATTTGCTATTATACGAGCCGAACCGCTAGTGCATTCGAATCATAATTTCACTTACCATATGGATAGATACGTAATACGTGGGGTTTCGCCCCCACACGACGAACCCGCCTCTACTCCAAAAGTCAACGAAAACCATTGATGGAAATATCCAATTTATGTTAAAATAAATATAGATTTACTTTTCTTTTTTTATTTCATTTAAACATTCAAGAGCCGTTTCGCGGTTCAGATTCAGACACTTATTTTGTGTCTATGATTCTGAGTCCGGAACGGCTCTTTTTATATATAATTATTTATTTTTAATGAGATCATGAAAATGAACAAATGTATTTTGGGATGAAACAATATAAAAAAGGAGTGAGGACCGGAAGGTACGAAAGAAGCATGGCTATAGCCATGCCGTTGCAAAGATAAGTGGATTTGCTAAAGAAAACGTGGATATAACAGTTGCTCTCCACGCTAAATATGGAGCGACAGGCGTAGGCTTAAATTGAAGTTTTACAGATACATATGGAGTAGCGGATTGACACCTTATGGTGTGCGGCGCATTTGCCGCGCACCATAAGGTGGATTACGCCCGTTTGAGCGTGAGCGAAAACGGGCCGACCGAAGGGCGGCGAAAATATGGGAAGACGAAGAGGATCTTCTAAGGTATCGCTTGTAAGACAAATTGAAAATGCGGTAAAGGAAATTATTTGTGTTGGACAATCGAAATATGAAGCAAAAAAAGAAGGACGACATACGGAAGGTTTATATTCTTTTAAACATATTCAAAATACGATGTCTGTTTCAATTGATTTTGCTCGTTTTTGTAGGGAACAATTTGGGGTTACGAAGATCATTTATTTTAAACAAGAACATTACTATGCTTATTTACAGCATAAAGAACAGGAAGGAGTGTCCAACGGACACTTGATGAATATTGAAACGGGATTAAGGAAATTACAAATAGCAATGCATAGACAAGCTGAGAAGCTCCATAAAGAGCCTATAAGCTTTTGTTCTGAAAAAAGAGTGTATAACTATCAAAAAGACAAGAAAGACCCTGAGAATCGCTCTATGAGCTTGAGGGATGTTAATAGATTGATAGAAAGTGTATCTTCTGTTCATGTTCGAAATGCATTCCAATTACAATTACATTTAGGTCTTCGTGCGCGAGAGGTTATTAATTTAACTCCGGAACATTTTGATTTGAAAAATAATGTCTTGAAGATTGAACAAGGAAAAGGAATTACAAAGGGCGGGCGGAGACGTGAAGTTCAGATTCCGGAACATGTAAAAGATAAGATCCATCAGATGATTGGAGATAAACAATTACATGAAAAAATTATTCCGGTTAAAGATAATACTTTGAGAGCCGCGTTACTTAAAGCTGGTAAAGTAACAGGAATTCAAACAAATGGAACCCATATGTTTCGCCATACATTTGCTAGAGAACGTTTTAAAGAATTATTAGGGGAATCTTATGAGCGAGGACAGGAAGTCCTTGCTTATATGCTAAAAAATCATGAACAGGGAAAACGCGCAGATTATGGAATTGACCAAGAGTTTAAATTGATTTATCAGCAAACACAAAAGGTAATGAATATAGTTCATGAGGAGTTAGGGCATGGAAAAGGAAGGATAGATTTAGCACAAATATATTTAAAATAGATTTATAGCTGAGTCCTATGCGTTTATGCCGCGAAAGTCACTTGACCATGAGGGGCACCCTCATGCAAACTCACCAGAGGTGGCCCCAGAAGGGCGGTTTTTGCCCGCTGGGGTTATCTTTGGGAGTTTGAGGGTGTAGAGGCTCGTGGTCAAGTGAACCGTGGAATAAAAAGTGTAGGACGGGACCCCAGAAAAGGGCAAAAATCCAGAGTGTTACTTCAATTATGGGTGAGAGGGAAAAACAACTAGCCGGGGAGAGATACTAGTTGACGTAAAATTTGTTGTAGGAAGTAAAAGCAAACTTTTCCGATCAAACAGAGGTTTATTTTTTAAGCAGTTTCTTAATTTTGATTACCAATTGTACCTAAAAATAAAGGGGAAATCGCATGATAAAACATTTTTACATCTTAAAACCACGTTATTATAAAGAAATTTGGTAGTCTTTAATTAGCCTTTAACTTAACCTCAAACTTAAGGGAGATGTATAAATGAACATCGGTAAACAGATACAATACTTTCGTAAACGGGATAACATGTCCCAAGAGCAGTTAGCAGAAAAAATTCATGTTTCCAGACAATCTATTTCTAACTGGGAAAATGAAAGGAACTATCCAGATATTCATAATTTACTAATGATGAGTATTCTTTTTAACGTCTCCCTGGATGATTTAGTTAAAGGAGATGTAAAGATCATGAAAGAAGAACTTCAAAAATTAACTTTCTTTAAGTGGAGTTACATCATGTTAGCATCAATGATTATACTTCCTATTTCTATTGCACCTGTATTTTACTTTTTTGGTTATTATGGTCTTATAATACCTTTTGTACTTACGATTTTGCTTATGTTTTCATCACTGAAAGTTGAAAACATAAAAAAAGAACATAATTTAAAAACTTATCGTCAAATAGTTGATTTTATAGAGGGAAAATCTATAAGTGAAGTAAAGCCTAATATAAAAGATAAATTATTAAAAATAGGTTTGATGTTTGCAAGTGCTTTAATTAGTTATAGTTTGATTTATTTAGGATTGAGTGTATTTGGAAGATAACTTAGAAAACTATCAAAAGTCCTCCAGATTGTTTAACTGGAGGACTTTTGTGTTTACATAATTATCGTTATCAGAAGTTGATATATGTAATTCATCTACGAAAAATTATCACTATTAGACTGGAATTATGCTTTCTAACTCAGTAATTTTCTCGCTAATTAACTGCTCTATTTTTTTTATAAAATCATCAATTTGACTAAGTTCCGTAAGGATAAATAAATTTGAACGCATCCAATAAGGCTTTGATTGCTTATTGTCAGCTACTACCTCAATGCCTACAATTCCTCTTTTATCATGTAAGAAGAATCTCATGGATAAGAAATGAGTTACATTGTCTATATCCTCACCTGAAACCCATTGAAACTCATTTATTTTAAAAGTGGAGAACTTGATTATGCCTTTTTTTAAATCTTCGAGATCTTCATTGGTGGTATATATGCTAATGTTCGCAGTACCAGAAAATCCATAGAAGTCAAAATTCAATTCAAAAAAATCGGTATCTTCCCACATTCTTTTTATTTTTATACTCGGCTCAGGCATTGTACTCTATCCTCCCATAAATTGCACTTTTTACTTAGGAATAGTATAACAAGTTTTTCTTAACCAGATGGCTCGGTTAGATATATAAAAACCAGTGTATACCCTATACATGATCGGTTAACATAACGTCCTATTATCAGTAGCAATATTAAAGAAAGAATTTTTGTTTTTATAGGGTTCTTTTTTATTTTTTAGTAAAATTGATATGCATGATTTTATACACGGTTGATATAGTAGGGATCCGGAGGATCCTTGCTATTCTTTTTTTGCATAAAATCTTGTATAAGTAAAAAAGATTTTGATGTTATTATCGAGAAGTAATACATATCGGTGTTAAAATCGGAATGTATTCCGAAATTAAATCGTTTTTAAAATCGGTTGTTATATCAGTTGTAAGTACATTCCGATTTTGATTGGAATGTTTATTTAATAGTGTTTTTAAGCGAAAAAGCGTATTCCGTTTTTGGAGGAGGAATGAAAATTGGAACTAAAATCGGAAATGCATACTCCGAAAATTGTTGCGGATTTTTTAGGGATCACACCCGATTTGCTAAAGGTATGGTCAAACGAATTTAATATACAAACGGAGCGAAGTCAGGGAGGTCATCGCAGATACTCGAAGGAAAATATAGAAGAATTAAAAGCGATAAAAGAAAAAATACAGGCGCAAAAATGGTCCTACGATCAAGTTCGGGCATGGCGAAATGGAGAACTTGATTCATTTGTTTCAAAAGAAGAAAAATCAGAATTAGAAAAGAAATTGAATGAAGTATTAGAAAATCAGAAATTACAAAATCAATTTAATCAAGCACTTGTTCAAAAATTGCAAGAAATTACGAATGAATTGGTTACGACAAAAGAGCATTTAGTGAATACGGAGAAAAAGTTAACTGAAGTAGAAGGTAAAAACAGTGAATTAGAAGTTTTTATAGAGAAGAAGCTAGAGAAACGAGATCAGTTATTGCTTGAAAACATTAGAGATATGCAGGCTCAAAATCAGAAACAAAAACGGAAAGGTTTTTTCGGTTTGTTTAAAAAATAAATTTTGCCGGTATTTTATGTAGGGTTCTAATGTCGGAAAAAGAAGAATAGAAATATAGCATACATAGAATAAGGGAATGCAGTATAGATCAGTCTACAAGCATTCCCTTGCTATATGTATACTATATTATTTTGTATAAGTTTCAATGATTTTTCCTTTATTAAGTTTGAATACTGTGTCGCATAATAAATCAATATCTTCTTTATTGTGACTTGCTAATAAAATTATTTTGTTTTTATTTTTTAATTCTAAAATTAAATTTCTAATAATTGTTATTCCTTCATCATCAAGACCATTCATTGGTTCATCTAATATGATAATTTTTGGATCTTCCATAATGGCTTGAGCTATTCCTAAACGTTGTTTCATTCCTAATGAATATTTTTTCACAGGTTTTTTATCATTTGGATCTAATCCTACTAATTTTATTGTTTCAATTATTTGTTTATCATCTATTTTATTGCAAATTGCAGCTAATAATTTTAAATTTTGGAAACCACTGTATTGAGGTAAAAATCCAGGTTGTTCAATTAAGATACCGGTATTTATAGGGAAATTTATATTTTTTCCTATGCTTTGTCCTTCTACTATTATTTCACCTTTTTGTCCTTTTACTAAACCGCAAATCGATTTAAAAATCATACTTTTGCCTGATCCATTATGACCAATAAATCCATATATTTTTTTTGAATATAATTTAAAATTGATGTTATCTAGGATTATTTCATTTTTTATTTCTTTTGTAAAATTTTTCATTTCTATCATGATTTTTTCTGTCATGTTAATACTCCTTTATAAATCTATTTTCTTTAATTTAATAATTATTAATATATTAGTAATTATTAAAATTAAAGAGTTATATATTAGACTAAAATATATTGTTAATGAAGGTATATTTTGATCATATATAGAGTATCTTGAAAAAATCAAGTGATTACTAGGTAACCATTTAACATACTCTAAGGGCAAATATGTATTAAATAGAGATAAAGAGATTAGTATAATAATTAGTAAAAAGCTATAAATCGAATTTTTTATTGATACATTAATTAGGCAATAGAATGTTGCTATCATAAAGCTGGATATAATCATTGTTATAAATATATGTATAAGAAATTCTGTCACTGATATTTTATATGATGAATATATTAATATTTCTTTGTGTGCATATTCACTCCATTTTAATTGTAACGGAAGTTTTATTGTTCCTATGCATGTTATAGTAATAAATCCTAATATTAAATATATGTTTGTAAAAATATATATGGTTAAGCATTTACTAAACCACCATATTTTTATAGATTTCGCTCTAATTAATGAATATATTATTTCTTTACTATATTGATTTGTAAAAAAATCACCAATTATAAAGAAATAAATAATCCATATTAATAAAAATTTTTGGTTATCTATGAAGCTTGTGTTGGATACCATTGGTCCAGCAAAGCTTAAAAAGAAGAGATCTACTATATTATTTGAATAGTTGTTATCTAGTGTCAAAAGACTGTGTATTCCTATAAAAAGAAATGTAATTATAGATAAAATTATATTCTTCCAATTAATAATTGATAATAAGTCTTTTTTTACCATATTATAAATTAAGAGCAATATTTTCTTCCTTTCTAATTAATATTAAAAATCTATTGAATTTACTTTTTTAAAACCAAAATAGATAATCAATATTATAAGTATGGTTAAAACACATAAAGAAATTAATGGTCCATATGATGAAATTTGTATTGAATGTATAATTAAAATGTTTGTATTTAGAAATAGGAAAAATGATTCCCATTCAAACATAAAAAAATTTCTCATTCCAATTAATAAATTAGTCCACAATAATCCTATAACAAATAATTCAATTATTTTATTTTTTGTTAAAGTATATATTAGAAGCATTATAATACCTAATAAAAACCATCCTAAATATAATAAAGCAAATCCAATTAATAAGGATAATAAAGGATGATAATTAGAATTTATAAGTTCTTTAGGTATATATGTAATTGATGAAGAAAGAGTAATTGCAGCTTCACTCCATGTTGTGTCTAATGGATAATATAAAATTGAAGATATGGTAGTGATGGTAATTCCTATTAATAAATAAATGAATGTGCATATAGAAATAGAAATAGCTTTTGAAATCCACCATGTTTGTTTTGATTGAATTCTAATTGATATAAATTTATTTGGAATTGTTATGATTGTTGTAATTAATGCTATAAACATTGGTGTATAGAAATATAATACATAATATTGGTTGAACATTATATGGAAATAAGAATCTAATATATTAAGTTTTTCATTATATTGTATTGAAATTTTTGACATTTCATTAATACCTAAGAATGAAGTGCAAAAAAATAGAATATAAACAAATATATATTTATATTTTTCTATAAAACTTTTTAGGTCTATATTAATTAATCTTATTATT
>NZ_JAKUFT010000104.1:0-12390 GCF_022663605.1 Bacillus cereus group sp. BfR-BA-01379 | reverse complement strand
CCCTCCCATTCTGAAAGAGCCGCTTCCACTTTTAGATAGGCCTTACCAATTCAAATTGTTCTCCTAGTTTTGCGTAGTTGTGTCCTGCTAGGCGGCTTACTGGTTTTAGTCCTTCTGCGTGAATGCGACCTTTTTCGTATAGGTGCTCTGCGACGTGGAAACGAACGACGCGTCCGATTAGTAAATCGCAAGCTGGTGAGTCTTCTGTTCCGCCAAGAGGGATTGCGCGTTCTAGTACGCATTCCATTCGAATATTTGCTTCTTTTACACCTGGGACGGAGATGACGTCACTTTCAATTGGTGTTAGTTTTGCTAGTTCAATTTCACTCTCATTTGGCGGGAGGTTAGCTGCTGTTTCGTTAATTGCTTCTACGTAAGATTCATCAGAAATATGTACGACAAACTCACCTTTTTCAATTGCGTTTCGAGAAGTATCTTTCGGTGTTCCTGCTTTTCGTTGTACAGAAACTGAGATAAGTGGTGGATTAGCAGCGACAATATTGAAATAACTATACGGTGCTCCGTTTAATACGCCGTCTTTTGTTACGGAAGTAACGAATGCGACAGGGCGTGGAATGATACTTCCTGTTAATAATTTGTAATTCTCTTTTTCTGTTTGTTCATTTGGATTAATGGATAACATGTGTAAAATCCCCTTTCTGAATGTAACGACTTATTGTTTGTTTACAAGATGTTAGTGGAAAACTCCTGCTGGAAAAATATTTTTATTACATAAAAAGAACTTACTTCAATTGTAATGAAGTAAGTTCTTTTTAAATAATCTCGAAACTGAGATAAATATTACAGTAAAACGTATGCGCCAGGTCCGATTAAAGCTACACCAATCGCAACAGCGATTAACATTAAATTGTATTCATATCCGTTTTGTGTCACCCAGTAACCATTTTTTCCGTGAACAGTGAAGATTGCCATTAACATTGTTCCAACGATAAATAATGAACCAACTGCAGTGAAAATACCTGATGCGAATAAGAAACCACCTAATAATTCAGTTGCGCCAGCCATAAATGCCATGAATACACCAGGGCGTAAACCGATTGATTCCATCCAGCCGCCTGTTCCTTTTAAACCGTAACCGCCGAACCAACCAAATAATTTTTGAGCACCATGACCCATGAATGTAATACCTATAATAAGACGAATAATAAGAAGACCGAAATCCATCATTTTTAAAAACCTCCCAAAAGTTATTAACTTATCTTATGTAAGTAATAATAAAATAGTTACTTACTTTAGTCAAGTGGGTTTCGAAAAAAGTTTGAATTAAATTTTACAAATTAACAACAAAAAATAAAATGTAGTAAAGACCTCTAGACAAGTTGGGTAAAAAAAGAGAAAATATAAGTAGAAGTTAACTTCTTATTGTTATTCAGACAATCAGAATTGACTGGAATTTTGTGAGGCGCTACAATAAGAGTCTAGTAGTAATGACGTAATTTATTTCGAAAGCGTTTTTACAGTATAATATTCGAAGTATGAGGTCTTACGTTTATTTGGATCTTTAATAGAGATTGCCCTATAAACTTTTAGGTAAATTATAAGGAGGACTATCCTATGTTTAAAAAATTATTCGGTCTTGGTTCAAAAACAAATGAAGAAACAATCGTAGCTCCATTAACTGGAGCAGTGAAAAATATTGAAGAAGTACCAGATCCAGTATTCGCTGGTCGTATGATGGGCGACGGTGTTGCAATCGATCCTACTGAAGGTGTAGTTGTATCTCCAGTTGATGGTGAAATCGTACAATTATTCCACACGAAACATGCGATTGGAATTAAAGCGAAAAACGGTACAGAAATTTTAATCCACGTTGGATTAGAAACTGTAAAAATGGAAGGCGAAGGTTTCGAAGCTCACGTTTCTGAAGGACAAGCTGTAAAAGCTGGAGATAAATTAATCTCATTCGACCTAGAATTAATCCGTGAAAAAGCGAAAAGCACAATTACTCCAATCGTTATCACAAATACAGATGCAGCTGAGTCTATTAAGACAACTGTAGGTGTAACTGCTACAAAAGGTTCAACAGAAGTAATGAAAGTTACAATGAAATAATTATTGCATGAAAGGAATCCGTTTCGTATGAAATGGATTCCTTATTTTGTTTTGTAGTCTGTTCCTTATGTATGTTAAAATACTTTGGGCACTTGGAAATAGGGTTTCACATATATGTGGATAAGGCGCATTTTTCTTAGAAAAAATATAAGAGAAATGCGCCTTTCGTATATTCACATTTCTTTTGTTCTATTCTTATGTACGCTATGATAAAGGAAAGGAAGTAGAGAAAAGGGGTGGGGTTAGATGAAACGAGTATTATTTGTTTGCACTGGAAATACATGCCGTAGCCCGATGGCTGAGGCGTTACTTCGTCATCATGGGGAAGGTAAATTTGAAGTGCAATCTGCTGGTGTTTTCGCCTATCCTGGAAGTGATGCGTCGATATATGCAAAGGAAGCTTTAGCTGAAAAGGGAATTGCAATCGATCATGCTTCGCAGCAGGTAAATGAAGCTTTGATTGATTGGGCAGATATTGTAGTAACAATGACGGAAAACCATAAGCAAATTGTACTTGGGCATTATCCGAGTGTTGAAAAGAAAGTAGATACATTATATGGAGTAACCGAGGGGATAAGTAAGGATATTTCAGATCCATTTGGCGGATCACTTTCTATTTATAAAGAAACGTTAGAAGAGATGGAAAAACTTGTACAAACTTTACTGAAAAAACATTCAGAAGGTTGATGTTTCGTGTATAATACGATATTGGAGATCACTTCGTTCCATTATGGTAGCGAGTGAGAGATGAAGATAATTGATTGAAACTTTGGAGGGGTAAAAATGAAAGTAGTAGTAGCATCTGATCACGGCGGTATGAATATCCGTAAAGAACTTGTAAGTTTATTAGAAGAGTTAAATATTGAATATATTGATTTAGGTTGTGAATGTGAAGCTGGTTCTGTTGATTACCCTGATTTTGCGTTTCCAGCAGCGGAAATGGTAGCGAATGGCGAAGTAGATCGTGGTATTTTAGTTTGCGGGACAGGCATCGGTATGTCAATTGCAGCGAACAAAGTAAATGGTATTCGTTGTGCATTAGTTCATGATACTTTCAGTGCGAAAGCAACGAGAGAGCATAATGATACGAACATGCTAGCAATGGGCGAGCGTGTAATTGGTGCAGGTCTAGCGCGTGACATCGCAAAAATTTGGTTAACAACTGACTATGAAGGTGGTCGTCACGAAAACCGCGTAGGAAAAATTAAAACATACGAAACAAAGTAATAGATTCTAACTAGAAGCAGTATGAAATATAATTTGGTGAACCAACCTGTGAAAGGAAGAGGCGTAATGACAGAAATCGTAAAGGTAAGAGAACAGTTACAAGTGTCGCTTTCTGATTTCCAAGAACAAGCTTCATTACAAAGTGGTCAAATTTTTGTAATGGGGTGTAGCACGAGCGAAGTGCTAGGAGAAAGAATTGGAACATCAGGAACGATGGAAGTAGCAGAGGCGATTTTTTCTGAGTTAAAACAATTTCAAGAGCAAACAGGTATTGAGTTGGCGTTTCAATGTTGTGAGCATTTAAATCGTGCCTTAGTAGTTGAGAGAGAGTTGGCGATGAAATATCAATTTGAAATTGTAACAGTTACGCCTGTTAGATCAGCAGGTGGTGCATTAGCAACATATGCGTATCACAATTTGAAAGATCCGGTAGTAATTGAGTTTATTAAAGCAGATGCAGGAATGGATATTGGTGATACATTTATCGGTATGCATTTAAAGCATGTAGCTGTTCCGGTTCGTACAGGTGTGAAGGAAATTGGAAGTGCACATGTAACGATGGCAACAACACGTGGGAAACTAATTGGTGGAGCACGTGCTGTTTATGGAGCGCAGGAAGAGACAATCTCTTGCCGCTAAAGTTTCATTGTATCCTACGAATAAGGTATGTTGTCTGACTTTATCATAGAAAAAAGAAAAGACCGATTTTCGGTCTTTTTTTTCTTTTATGATATAGAAAGTCATGTTAGAATGTAGTTGAAAACATGAAGGTTCGAAAGAATTACAACCTGAATTTTCGTTTTTTCTGAATAAATGAGAAAAAACTATTGGGAATCGATGTAATTCGTTCAGAAAAGGGGGATTTTGGTGGATCATTTAAAACGTCAAGATGAAAAGGTATTTGCTGCAATTGAGGCAGAACTAGGAAGACAGCGTTCAAAGATTGAGTTAATTGCTTCGGAAAACTTCGTAAGTGAAGCAGTAATGGAGGCGCAAGGTTCTGTTTTAACGAATAAGTATGCTGAAGGATATCCTGGAAAACGTTACTATGGTGGCTGTGAGCACGTAGACGTAGTAGAAGATATCGCACGTGATCGCGCGAAAGAAATTTTTGGTGCAGAGCATGTAAATGTTCAACCGCATTCTGGTGCACAAGCGAACATGGCAGTATACTTCACGATTTTAGAGCAAGGCGATACAGTACTTGGTATGAATTTATCTCATGGTGGTCACTTAACACACGGAAGCCCTGTTAACTTCAGTGGAGTACAATATAATTTCGTAGAATATGGCGTGGATGCTGAATCTCACCGTATTAATTACGATGATGTATTAGCAAAAGCGAAAGAACATAAACCAAAATTAATCGTTGCAGGTGCAAGTGCATACCCTCGTGTTATCGATTTCAAACGATTCCGTGAGATTGCAGATGAAGTGGGTGCATACTTTATGGTTGATATGGCACATATCGCTGGTTTAGTAGCTGCTGGCTTACATCCAAACCCAGTACCACATGCACATTTCGTTACAACGACAACACATAAAACATTACGTGGTCCACGTGGTGGTATGATTTTATGTGAAGAGCAATTTGCAAAACAAATTGATAAATCAATCTTCCCTGGTATTCAAGGTGGTCCACTTATGCACGTAATCGCTGCAAAAGCTGTTGCATTTGGTGAGACATTACAAGATGAGTTTAAAACATATGCACAAAATATCATTAATAATGCGAACCGCTTAGCTGAGGGTCTTCAAAAAGAAGGACTTACACTTGTTTCTGGCGGAACAGACAATCACTTAATCCTGATTGATGTTCGTAACTTAGAAATCACAGGTAAAGTAGCAGAGCATGTATTAGATGAAGTTGGTATTACAGTGAACAAAAATACAATTCCATTTGAAACAGCAAGCCCATTTGTAACAAGCGGTGTACGTATCGGTACGGCAGCTGTAACATCACGTGGTTTCGGTTTAGAAGACATGGATGAAATTGCGTCACTTATTGCTTATACATTAAAAAATCATGAAAATGAAGCTGCATTAGAAGAAACACGTAAGCGTGTAGAAGCGTTAACGAGCAAATTCCCAATGTACACAGATCTATAATAGATGAAAGAAGACTGCTGAGACGTAATTGTTTTGGCAGTTTTTTTTGGACATATATTGTTCTTTAAGTATGTATACAAATGATGAATAAATTTTGGCGATATAATGAAGGATACAGCTCCCATAATTGGTAAAGATACTAGATAGATTCATCGTAAAATCATGATTTTGCCAAATTTGCCCTTGAATATTAGTAGCGTTTTCTTTACAATCGTAAATAGTGTAAAAAAGCGTGCAAACGCATGAATATCATCTAAAGGAGAGATTCACATGGGAAAACTGTATGTATTTGATCACCCGTTAATTCAACATAAGATTACATATATTCGCGATAAGAATACAGGTACGAAAGATTTTCGTGAATTAGTGGACGAAGTAGCAAGCTTAATGGCTTTTGAAATTACTCGCGATCTTCCACTTAAAGACATTGAAATTGAAACGCCTGTAAGCAAAGCGACAACAAAAGTGATCGCTGGTAAAAAACTTGGTTTAATTCCGATTTTACGTGCAGGTTTAGGAATGGTTGATGGAATTCTGAAATTAATTCCAGCAGCAAAAGTAGGACACGTTGGTTTATACCGCGACCCTAAAACATTGCAACCGGTAGAATACTATGTGAAACTTCCAACGGATGTAGAAGAGCGTGACTTTATCGTACTAGATCCGATGCTAGCAACAGGTGGTTCTGCAGCTGAAGCAATTAACTCTCTGAAAAAGCGCGGTGCAAAGCAAATTAAATTAATGTGTATCGTTGCAGCTCCAGAAGGAGTAAAAGTAGTACAAGAAGAACATCCTGATGTTGATATTTATGTAGCAGCATTAGATGAGAAATTAAATGACCACGGATATGTAGTACCAGGTCTTGGTGATGCTGGTGACCGTTTATTCGGAACGAAGTAAGACAACTGACGAGAGGGGATTCCCTCTCGTTTTTTTGTACCTTGATTAAGTAGGGGAGGGGGATAAATATACATAGTATATACAACATAAGTTGCATGTGCATCACATATAATATAGAAGTCTTACGTCTAAAGAGCACTATATTATGGAAGGAAAGCGTTATATCGTAAAAATATAATAGTGACAAACTTGTGAACATTTCCTTCTATTATAAAGAGAAAACTGTTAGAAATTGCATATCTCTAACCAGTATTTAGAAGGGGAACGTTTTCATTTTTGGGAGGAAATGACTAATACTCAAATTTTTTGATTTTTTACGATTTCTCGTTGACACTGTTAATACCCTATTGTATGCTAACAACGGGGATAGATGGTAGGGCTTTCAGTGACAAAAATACATCTATTCAGTGACGAAAATGTAAACTTTTTATTTTGTATAGGATTTATGCAAAAAAATGAGTTATTATTAACACATCGTGAATGAGGGTTACATATTGGAGGGATGAATCCTTGCAAAAAAACGATCGCAGCCATATAAAAGCTTATGCTTTAATGTCAGGTATTCTTGCTCAGTTAGTCGGTTCTATTCTTATTGGGATCTTTGGTGGGCAGTGGATTGATAATAAGGTTGGAACGTTTCCATTGTTTCTTATTATAGGGTTATTACTCGGATTAGGAACAGGGATATACGCAATGATTCGACTCATTCGACATTACTATTCGGGAGAGCAATGATGATAGACGTACATGGACTTGTCCAAAGACAAAAGAAATATATGTACTACTTGCTTGCGCTTCTAGTGCTAGGATGGGGATTCACCTCTTACAAGGATGTATTTCTTGGGCTGATTATCGGAACGATTTTCAGTTTTCTTAGTTTGCGCATCATTGCACGTAGAACAGACAAGCTGTTGGATCGCGTAACAAATGGAGAAACCGTGAAGTTTAAGGCGACAGCGGTAAGTACATATTCAAGATTCGCCACGATTGGGTTATTAATTTTATTTGCAGCCAAATATCAAGAGTTAATTGCGATGTGGGGCTTAGGTGTGGGATTGCTGACAGGATACCTTGTCATGATCATAGATTTTCTTTATTTAGAGTATAAGAGCAGGGAAGAGAGGTGAATTACTAGTGGAACACGGTAGATTAGTTGAATTTCTAGGTTTAACGTTCGATTTGTCATCAGTTATGATGGTTACTGTAGCAGCAGTTATTGTTTTCTTAATCGCTGTTATCGGAACTCGCAGCTTAGCTCTTCGCCCAACAGGAATGCAAAATTTCATGGAATGGGTGTTTGACTTCGTGAAAGGGATTATCAATAGTACGATGGACTGGAAAACAGGTGGACGTTTCTTAACGCTTGGCGTTACGCTTATCATGTTTATCATCGTATCGAACTTCCTTGGTTTACCATTCATGTATTCAACAGTTGAGGCTGGCGAACATATTGCATGGTGGAGATCACCAACGTCTGATCCAGCAGTTACATTAACATTAGCCGTGATGGTAGTTACCCTCACCCATTATTATGGAATTAAGATGAAGGGTACGAAAGAATACGTTAAAGGTTATTTCCAACCGATGAAATTCTTATTCCCATTAAAGGTTATTGAGGAGTTTGCTAACACATTAACGTTAGGTCTTCGTTTATTCGGTAACATTTATGCAGGTGAGATCTTATTAGGGTTACTTGCTAAGTTAGGCGGGGCATCATTCCTTGGAGCATTAGGTGCGCTTGTACCAATGTTAGCATGGATGGGATTCAGTGTATTCGTTGGATCAATCCAGTCATTTATTTTCGTTATGTTAACGATGGTTTATATGGCTCATAAAGTAAGCCATGACCATTAATATAATTTAAGTAAGAAAAAATTTATTTTTTTATAATACAAAGGAGGACAAATTAAATGAGTTTAGGTGTAATCGCAGCTGCAATTGCAATTGGTTTATCAGCATTAGGTGCAGGTATTGGTAACGGTCTTATCGTATCACGTACAATCGAAGGTGTTGCTCGTCAACCAGAATTAAAAGGCGCACTTCAAACAATTATGTTCATCGGGGTTGCTTTAGTTGAGGCACTTCCAATCATCGGTGTAGTTATTGCATTCATCGTAATGAACAAATAAGGGAGACTCCCCTTACATAGATGGCGAAGAGTGTTTTTCCGAACTTTCTTCGCCATTGCTTTATGGATGAAACGTATGTCTTTTTTTTTCATATGATCAATTTAGATATTTTGAAGGGAGTGAATCCTTGTGCCAACTTTATTATTAGGGGCTGCCATTCCATTTGGAACGATTGCTTATACATTGTTCATTTTCTTACTTCTATTAGTAATGCTACGCAAATTTGCGTGGGGTCCTTTAATGGGAATTATGAAAGAACGTGAAGAGCATGTTACTAATGAAATCGACGCTGCAGAAAGAAGTAACGCTGAAGCGAAGAAATTAGTAGAAGAACAACGTGAAATGTTAAAACAATCGCGTGTTGAAGCACAAGAGTTAATCGAAAGAGCGAAAAAACAAGCTGTAGATCAAAAAGATGTTATTGTTGCTGCTGCGAAAGAAGAAGCAGAATCAATTAAAGCATCTGCTGTACAAGAAATTCAACGCGAAAAAGAGCAAGCGATTGCTGCTTTACAAGAACAAGTGGCTTCTTTATCTGTTCAAATTGCTTCTAAAGTAATTGAAAAAGAGTTAAAAGAAGAAGATCAAGTTAAGTTAATTCGCGATTATATTAAAGAAGTAGGAGAAGCGCGATGAGCAATGGGATTGTAGCAAAACGTTATGCTGTCGCTCTTTTTAAAATTGCAAAAGAAAAACACGTATTAGAAATGTTTGAAGAGGAATTACGCCTTGTACAAAACGTTTATGTAAAGAACGGAGAACTACATAGCTTTTTAACGCAACCGAACATTTCAAAGGAACAAAAGAAAACGTTTCTTGCAAACGTATTCGGGTCTGTTTCTGAATCTATTTTAAATACGTTATATATTTTAATTGATAACAAACGCATTGATATCTTACCTGAAATTGCAGATGAATATGTTGTTCTTGCTAATGAAGAACGTAACGTAGCGGATGCAACTGTATATTCTACTCGTCTTCTATCAGAAGAAGAGAAGCTTAACATTGCAGAAGCATTTGCAAAGAGAACAGGAAAAGATGCAATTCGTGTAAAAAATGTTGTAGATGAAGATTTACTAGGCGGCATTAAAGTACGTATTGGAAATCGCATTTATGATGGAAGTTTACAAGGAAAATTAGCACGTATTCAGCGTGAATTAATGAAGAATAGATAGGGGTGAAGCACATGAGCATCAGAGCTGAAGAAATTAGCGCACTGATAAAGCAACAAATCGAGAACTATCAGTCTGAAATCGAAGTTAGTGATGTTGGTACAGTTATCCAAGTTGGTGACGGTATTGCGCGTGCTCATGGTCTTGATAACGTTATGGCTGGTGAACTTGTAGAGTTCTCTAACGGCGTTATGGGACTAGCACAAAACTTAGAGGAAAATAACGTAGGTATTATCATTTTAGGACCTTACACAGAAATCCGTGAAGGTGACGAAGTTCGCCGTACTGGTCGCATCATGCAAGTACCAGTAGGAAAAGAACTAATCGGTCGTGTTGTAAACCCATTAGGTCAACCAGTTGATGGTTTAGGCCCAATCAATACAACAAACACTCGTCCAATCGAAAGTCCAGCACCAGGTGTAATGGATCGTAAATCTGTTCATGAGCCACTTCAAACAGGTATTAAAGCGATCGATGCTCTTGTACCAATTGGCCGTGGTCAACGTGAGTTAATCATCGGTGACCGTCAAACAGGTAAAACAGCAGTTGCACTTGATACAATCATTAACCAAAAAGATGAAGATATGATTTGTATCTATGTAGCTATCGGACAAAAAGAATCAACTGTACGTAACGTAGTAGAAACACTACGTAAGCACGGTGCATTAGATTACACAATCGTTGTAACTGCATCTGCTTCTCAACCAGCTCCATTATTATACTTAGCTGCTTACGCTGGTGTAACAATGGGTGAAGAGTTCATGTACAATGGTAAACACGTATTAGTAGTATATGATGACTTATCAAAACAAGCAGCGGCTTACCGTGAGCTTTCATTACTATTACGTCGTCCTCCAGGTCGTGAAGCATATCCAGGGGATGTATTCTACTTACATTCTCGCTTATTAGAGCGTGCAGCAAAATTAAGTGATGCAAGAGGCGGCGGTTCTTTAACTGCACTACCTTTCATCGAAACACAAGCAGGGGACGTATCAGCTTACATCCCAACAAACGTAATTTCTATTACGGATGGACAAATCTTCTTACAATCTGACCTATTCTTCTCTGGCGTACGTCCAGCAATCGATGCGGGTACTTCTGTATCTCGTGTAGGTGGATCTGCTCAGATTAAAGCAATGAGTAAAGTATCAGGTACACTTCGTCTTGACCTTGCGTCTTACCGTGAGTTAGAAGCGTTCGCTCAGTTCGGTTCTGACCTTGATAAAGCAACTCAAGCGAAACTAAACCGTGGTGCTCGTACTGTTGAGGTATTAAAACAAGGATTACACAAACCGTTACGTGTAGAGAAACAAGTTATCATTCTTTACGCTTTAACACGTGGATTCCTAGATGATATCCCAGTAGCAGATATCACTCGTTTCGAAGAAGAATTACATGCTTGGTTAGATTCTAATGCGACTGACTTATTAGAAGAAATCCGCACAACTAAGAAGCTTGCGGATGACGACAAATTTGCAGCAGCTATTAATGGATTTAAAAAAGTATTCGTAGCTTCTGAATAATAAAAGCGGAAGCGGCTCGTCCTGAATGTGAGGGGGATGGAGCTTCTGACGAAGAGGCGGTCTTTGCCTCGTAGGAAGAAGTGAAGCCACCGAACATTCAAGCCGCTGGAGCTAGATAATAATATATATAAAGCATCTCAGGCTTTGAGATTGCTGACGGTTATGTAAAGGAAAAGAGTAGGTGCACCTATTCTTTTCCTTCAATCATGAGCAAGAATATCTTGCAACGTAGATTAGGAAGAGAATTCTTACTAATCGTGCCAACTTCCGGAAAAAAGGTGGTGAAAACCTGTGGCATCTTTACGCGATATAAAAGCGAAGATTAACTCGACAAAGAAAACGAGTCAAATTACGAAAGCGATGGAGATGGTATCTGCATCTAAGTTAAACCGTGCAGAGCAAAATGCTAAATCTTTCGTTCCGTATATGGAAAAGATTCAAGAAGTAGTAGCGAGCATTGCGCAAGGAAGTAAAGGAATTAATCATCCGATGCTAAATGCGCGTCCTGTAAAGCGTACAGGATACATCGTTATTACATCTGATCGCGGACTAGCAGGTGGTTATAACAGTAACGTATTACGTACAGTGAGTAACGTAATTCGTGAACGTCATAATATGGACTCAAACCAATATTCAATTATTGTGCTTGGCCGACTAGGACGTGATTATTTAAAACGTCGTGGCTTTAACATCATTGATGAAGTAGTTGGACTATCTGACCACCCATCATTTACTGATATTAAAGACCTTGCTTCTCGAGCAATTGCGATGTTCGCAGATGGTGCTTATGATGAGCTGTATATTTACTACAACCATTACGTAAGTAAAATTTCACAAGAAGTAACGGAAAATAAAATTTTACCGCTTACTGATGTGGCGTCTGATAAACCGACGACAGCTTATGAATTCGAACCTTCTGAAGAAGAAATTTTAAAAGTACTATTGCCACAATACGCAGAAAGCTTAGTGTACGGTGCATTACTAGATGGTAAAGCAAGTGAACACGCAGCGCGTATGACAGCAATGAAGAGTGCTACAGACAATGCAATGGAAGTTATCGATTCACTTACACTTTCATTCAACCGTGCGCGTCAGGCAGCGATTACGCAAGAAATTACGGAAATCGTTGGTGGAGCAGCAGCGTTAGAGTAGTATTAAAAAGTATAGGCGGTTCATTCAGAATGAGAGGGGGATGGAGCTTTTGACGTAGAGGCGATTTGTGCCTCGCAGGAAAAAGCGAAGCCACCGAACATTCTA